>DATHEN010001250.1:0-3408 GCA_035318565.1 Polyangiaceae bacterium | reverse complement strand
TGCGATGAGGAGCGGGGCCTTGAGCCGCTTGCCGAGGATGCGTGTGCCGAGATCGACTTCGTCGACGGAGAGCTCAGGGAGCGCGTTGTGTACGAGGCGAACGTCCTCGAACAACGTGGTCTTATTCTTGAAGCCGACGTCACCAGAAATCGTCAGATCCAGATGGTCGGCTTTTCGTTGCGAGATGTCCGTCATGCGTTCGACTTTCCAACGTGCTTGGGGGGACTCGGTTCCTACGAGACTCGAACACGACAGGGGCGTGGCCGAGAAGCCCTTCGTTGATGATTTGCATCGGACCGCACACCGGCGTCCACTGCTTGGGATCGGGCTGCCGGCTCCCGCCCGCGCCGGTTTTTGCTGCGCAGGGTACGGCTCGTGAGCCTCGGGATCGGCTCTTCGCCAAACCGAGGCGAAGTAGTGCTAGGGTGCTGCCGCGAAAATGCCCGATAAACCAAGGACTTCCAAACGCAAACGCGCAGGGGAAGGCAAACGCGGGGGCCTACATGCGAAGACGATCTCCGCCAATCCCTTCCTGGCGCTCCTCCCGGCGGTCCGTAAAGACATCGATGCTCGATTGCACGGCCTTTTGGATGCGAAGCTCGATGCAGCGCGACAGCACGGCGCGGAAGTCACGGAGCTAGTCTCGGCGCTCCGCAGCCTCTGCATGCGGGGCGGCAAGCGTTTGCGACCGGCGCTGCTCGTCGCGGGCTTTCGCGCGGTGAGCTCGTCGGAGGACCTGGACGCAGCGCTCGAGGCGGGCGTCGCGCTCGAATTGCTCCAGGCCTATTTTCTCATCCACGACGACTGGATGGATCAAGACGACGTGCGGCGCGGCGGCCCGTCGGTACACGCGGCGCTCACGCAGCGCTTTCGTTCGGCGCGGCTCGGCGCGGCCTCCGCGATTCTTGCGGGCGACTATTCCGTGGCGCTGGCGACAGAAGCGCTCGCGCGCATGGAGATCCCGAAGAGCCGGGTGCAGCGGGTTTTTGCGTGTTTTGCCCAGATGCAGATCGACGCGGTGATCGGCCAGCAACTCGATCTCGTGGGCGAAGCGCGCGACGTCGAAGCCACCTATCGCCTCAAGACGGGCAGCTACACCGTGCAGGGGCCGCTCCGCATCGGAGCGCTCCTGGCCGGGGCTCCGGCGCGCCTGCTGACGACGCTCGACCGCTTCGCGATCCCGCTCGGCGTCGCCTTCCAGTTACGCGACGATCTGTTGAGCGCGTTCGGCGATCCGGTGCAGACCGGCAAGCCGTTCGGCAACGATCTGAAGAGCGGCAAGCGCACACTGCTCCTCACCGTCGCGCTCGATCGGCTACGGGGCGCCGAGCGCCGCACCTTGAGCAAGCTCGTGGGCAACCGCCGCGCGAGCGACGCAGAGCTACGCAAGGGCATGGCACTGGTCGAACGCTGCGGCGCGCGTGAGCTCGTGGAAGCCCGAATCGAAGAGCTCGTGGGGACGGCTTTGTCCGCCCTCCGCGCAGGCCGGATTACGCCGCAAGGCGCGGAGCTCCTGGAAGGAGCCGCCCGGGCTCTAGCGGCCAGGCGAAGCTAATGGCACGGTGAAGGGCGTGGCTTCTGCCAGCGGAAAAGTCATCCTCCTCGGCGAACATGCGGTCGTTTACGGCGTGCCGGCTCTGGCCGCCGGCATCGACCGCGGTGCGACCGCCACGGCCGTTCGCTCCGAACGAGCAACTCTGAAGCTCGGCGACCGCAGCTGCGCGGCCGACGACGGCACGGACACGGCGCGCGCATTCTCGTCCCTGCTGGCCGATCTGGGCGCGCCTCCGGTGGCCATAGAGGTCACGCTCAGCGTCCTGCCGGGTTGCGGCCTCGGCGCGTCGGCGGCGATCAGCATCGCCATCGCGCGAGCCGTGATCGAAGCGCTGGAGCCCGCCCCTCCGGACTTCGCGTCGCCCGCTTGGATGGAGCGCGTGCTTTCGGCTGGGGCAGCCTGGGAGCGCGTGTTTCATGGCAATCCGTCTGGTATCGACGCAGCGGCGGCCGCCGCGGGAGGCTGTATCTCCTTCACCCGCGGCGAAGGCATCACGCCAGTGGAGCTCGGCCGAGACTTACCGCTCGTGATCGCCGTGGCGGGGCCGCCGGCGAGCACGAAGGAAATGGTCGAAGGACTGGCGCGCCTGCGCGAGCGCCGGCCGGAGATGGTGAACAAGTCACTCGACGGCATTCATTCTCTCGTGAGAAATGCGCGTCTTTGCCTGGAAGCGGGCGACATCGTGGGTCTCGGTAAATTGATGGATCTGAATCAAATGCTCCTCTCCGGGCTGTTTCTATCGACGCAGGACATCGAACGCGCGTGCAAGGTCGCGCGCGACGCGGGCGCGCTCGGCGCCAAGCTCACCGGCTCCGGCGGGGGCGGCTGCGTGATCGCGCTGACCGACGGCGAATCGGACGCCGTGCTCGAAGCCTGGCGCAGCGCGGGCTTCGAATGTTTTGCGACGCGCGTCCGGCAGCGCCCGGCCCAGCGGGTGTCCCAGTGACGGCACCGCTCTCTGCCCTGGCGATCGCCCACTCCAACATCGCGCTCGCCAAGTACTGGGGCAAGGCCGACGTGCAGCAGAACCTGCCGGCAGTGCCGAGCCTCTCGCTCACGCTCGACAACTTGCGAACGGCCACGCGCGTCACCTTCGATCCGGCGCTGAAAGCGGATCAGGCCTGGCTCGACGGGACACGCGCCGAAGGCCGCGTGCTCGAACGCGTCACCACGCTGCTCGAACGCGTGCGCAAGGCGGGCGATCGTCAGATTTTTGCGCGTGTCGAGAGCATCAACGACTTTCCCACGGCAGCCGGGCTGGCCTCGAGCGCTTCGGGTTTCGCAGCGCTGGCGCTCGCCTCGACCCGAGCGCTCGGCCTCGACTTTTCATCCGGACAGGTGAGCAGTCTCGCGCGCGCGTCTTCGGCGTCAGCGGCGCGTTCCGTGTTCGGCGGCTACGCCATGCTCGGCTGCGGCGTGCAGGAAGCGGAGCCCGTGGCCAGCGGCAATCATTTGCCGATCGTGATGCTGGTCGCGGTGACGGCGTCGGGGCCGAAAGCGGTGAGCTCGACGGAAGGCATGACGCACACGGCAACGACGAGCCCGTACTACGCGGCCTGGCTCGATCACGCTCCGCGCGTCTTCGAAGACGTGAAGCGCGCGGTCTTGGCGCGCGATTTCGACGCCATGGGTCGCGCCGCCGAGCACAGCGCGCTCATGATGCACGCCTCGATGATCGCAGCGAACCCGGCCATCCTGTACTTCTCTCCAGCGTCCGTGGCGGTGATCCGTCGCGTGCGCGAGCTTCGCGATCAGGGCCTGCCGGCGTTCATCACCATGGATGCCGGGCCGCACGTCAAAGTTCTCACTCGTCCGGAGATCGCGCAGCACGTGCAGGCGGCCATCACCGAGGT
>DATHEN010001249.1:0-3470 GCA_035318565.1 Polyangiaceae bacterium | reverse complement strand
GGTCCATCTTTGGGGAAATGCGATGGCGAACGCTGGAGCAGGACCAGCAGGCCCATTTCCAGATAGGCCGCGATGCGCTCGAGCACGCCGAGTGCATCTAGCCCGCTGTCGTCGATGACTTCCAGAAGCGTGCGGCGCCGGTCGACGTAGACGAGCAGCTCGAACTCGGGTTCGGACAGCTCCGCGCGCAGGCGGCTCAACACGTCATGATCGATCGCGGCCACGGTATCGAGCGCTGGCACGCGCGTGAGCAGGCTCCGCCACTGCTCGGCGCGTCGCGAGCGCGCGAGCAGCACCTCGGCAATGCTGTCAGAAATCTTCGGCTCGCGGTCGACCGCTTTGCGCTCCATCTCGAAGCTCACGGTCCGGGCGTTCAACAGCCGAAACAACGCCGCGCGCGCGACGGTCGAGCCCAGCTGCGCGTCCACGAGGCGTCCGGAGCGAAACCACACCGAACCCGTCCCCAGGTCGCTCCGGAAATGAACCTCGGCGCTCTCACCGTTGGCTTCGAGCGTTTCGAACAGCTCGACCAATTTTTCACACCCGCTGAACGCCGCGTCACTCATGAGGGGCGACTGGTCCCCCGCTCCGTGCGCACCCAAGCCTTCGCCGTCCGCGTGCGCTCCGCCACGATGGCCTCTCGTACCACCTTTGCCGGCAAGGGGGCGCAAATCCTGCGCGCCGCGGCCTGGCGGCCTGCGCGCTCCCCCCCTTGCCTCGCGGCCCAAGCGTGCAGAAACCATGTGCGTGGCGGATGGGCCTATGGTTACCCGAGCCCGAACCCGGCACGCACTTGCTTACTGCTAGAGGAAACGTGGCGATGACCGATGCGATTCGTTCGATTTTGAAGGAGCACGCTCAGCTCTCGGCGACCGTGGAGAGCTTGACCGAAGAGGCGGATCTGTATGCGGCGGGGCTGACGTCTCACGCGACCGTCAACCTCATGCTGGCCCTCGAGGAGCACTTCGATGTCGAGTTCCCGGAGCGTATGATGCGACGGCGTTCGTTCGAGAGCATCGCCGCCATCCGCGCTGCGATCGAAGAGCTGACCGGCGGAGGGGCGTCGTGAGCGGGGCAACCTCCGACCTCCTCGACCGGGCGCGCCGCGCTGCCCAGCAAGCTGCACTCCACGCCGCGGACGTCGATCACCACGCGCGCTTCCCGGCGGAGTCGCTGGATGCCCTCAGGCGGGAGCGTCTGCTGGGCGTACATGTGTCCGTGCCGCTCGGCGGTGAAGGCGCAAGCTTGAAGGATCTGAGCGCCATCTGTGGAGTGTTGGCGCAGAGCTGCGCCACTACCGGCATGATCTACGCGATGCACCAGATTCAGGTGGGTTGCATGGTGCGCCACGCTCACACTCCAGCGTTCGACGCTTACCTGACCGAGCTCGTGGAGCGGCAGCGCCTGATCGCTTCTGCCACCTCCGAAGCCGGCATCGGCGGCGACACGCGCCGTAGCGGCTGCGCCGTCGAGGTGGACGGCGCGCGCTTTCGCTTGGAGAAGAACGCGAGCGTGATCAGCTACGGCGCGCAGACGGACGACATCTTGGTGACTGCGCGCCGGCACCCGGAGGCGGTGCCGAGCGATCAGGTGCTCGCACTCGTCAAGGACGCAGACGTGAAGCTCGAAGCGACCGGCGGTTGGGACACGCTCGGGATGCGCGGCACGTGCAGCCTGGGATTCAAGCTGCGCGCCGAGGCTCCTCGGGACCAAATCCTGCCGGAGCCGTTCGCGGACATCTCGGCACAGACCATGGTGCCGTACTCGCACATCCTGTGGGCTTCCGTGTGGCTGGGGATCGCGACGGACGCGGTCCGGCGCGCTCGCATGACCGTCCGCAATGAAGCCCGCAAGAAACCCGGCACCATTCCGCCCTCGGCGAGCCGTCTAGCCGAGCTCACGCTGCAGCTCCATTTGATGCGCGCGGCACTACGCGATGGCATCGAAGAGTACGAACGCCGCATGGACGATCCCGACGCGCTCGCGAGTCTGAGTTTCGCGGTGCGCATGAATAACCTCAAGCTGGCGGCCAGCGAAGCCGTCGTCGCCATCACCTCACGCGCGCTGCTCATCGCCGGCATCGCCGGATACCGCAACGACAGCGAACTCTCGCTCGGCCGCCACCTGCGCGATGCCCACAGCGCGAGCATCATGATCTCGAACGATCGCTTGTATGCGACGAACGCCACCCTGCTCCTCGCGGTGCGGGAGGATTGAGCATGGCCACTTCCGAACCCGCCGAACGCTACTTGCGCGAGCTTCTGGACAGCGGCCTCCTCATAGACTGCGGAGTGCAAGGCATTTACGGCCGGAGCGCAGTGTTCGAGGACGTGGTCTCGCGCTTCGATGCGTACATCAGCACGGTCGGAGCGCCAGACGCCGCCACTTGCTTGCGCTTCCCCCCGGTACTGAACCGCGCAGCGTTCGAGAAGAGCGGCTACTTGAAGAACATGCCGCAGCTCGCCGGGATGGTACAGAGCTTCGGGGGCGGCCAAGCCGAGCACGTGGCCCTGATCCACGATCTGGAGACCGGCACGGACTACCAGGAGCGGCTCGAGATGACGGACGTCGTGCTGACGCCGGCCGCATGTTATCCGCTGTATCCGACGCAGACCGGCGAGCTTGCCGCGGGCGGACGCGTGTTCGACATCTACTCCTACTGCTTCCGGCACGAGCCCTCGCTGGATCCCGCCCGCATGCAGTCGTTCAGAATGCGCGAGTACGTGCGGCTCGGTGCCGGCGAGGACGTGCGCACGTTTCGCTCGCGCTGGCTCGACCGCGGCAAACGAATGCTGGAAGCGCTCGGTCTGGAAGGCCACGTGGCGCTGGCCAATGACCCGTTTTTCGGACGAACCGGGCGCATGCTCGCCGCCAATCAGCGCGAGCAAGAGCTGAAGTACGAGCTGGTCATTCCCATCACCAGCGAAGAGCAGCCCACGGCGGTGATGTCGTTCAACTACCACCAGGACTTGTTCGGAAAGTTGTACGAGATCTCGCTGGCGGGCGAGGCCGCGCACACGGCCTGCGTCGGCTTCGGCATGGAGCGCATCGCGCTCGCGCTCTTCAAGACGCACGGCTTCGAGCCGGCAAGCTGGCCGCGAAGTGTACGGGAGGTCCTCTGGCCGTGAGCACGTCGGCACTGGGCGTCCGGCCCGAGCTCCACCAGAGCCACGCGCTGCATTCCGGGGACCGCGCCTGGCTCGAGACCAACTGCTACGTGGACTTGTGGATCGAGGTCGTGCACGCGCTGGGACTCGATCCTCACGCTGCCCTCCCCTTCACGCTGGCGCTCGATTTCGAAGCTGACCAGTGGCTTTTCTACAAGCAGCCGACGAGCGACCTGTACGATTTGTACGGAATCGACGTGCAGGAGTTGGCGATTTGGCGCTCTCTCCTCGTTCACTGCTCGGAGCAAGTGGCGCGCGGGCGCATCGTACTGGTCGAGGTGGACGCTTTTCATCTGCCGGATA
>DATHEN010001248.1:0-2249 GCA_035318565.1 Polyangiaceae bacterium | reverse complement strand
GTTCTGCACGCCGCCGCCGTGAACGCCATGCGTAGCGTATGGTATCAATGAGCGTGGAGACCGAGGCCAAGCCCCAGCCGATCGTCGTCAGCTACGCGAAAGTCCGTGTCTCCGTGCTCGAAGGGCCGGACGCGGGCACAGTGCGCGAAGTCGTGAGCTCCACGCTCCGGGTCGGAACCTCGTCGGACAATGACCTCGCGCTGACGGACGGCACCGTCTCACGCCACCACTGCGCGATCGAGCCGGTGCCCGGAGGCGTACGCGTCCGCGACGAAGGCTCAATGAACGGCATCTTCATCGCGGGCCTGCGCGTTTACGACGCCGTCGCCACGAGCTCCGTGCAGGTGCGGCTCGGCAACAGCGTGCTCGGCATCGAGCCGCTGCCGGAAACGGTCGCCCGCGAGCAAGCCGTGAGCGAACGCTTCGGCGATTTGCTGGGACGATCCGCGCGCATGCGCGAGCTGTTCGCGGATCTGGCGCGCATCGCTGCCAGCGACGTCACGGTGCTGATCGAAGGCGAAACCGGCAGCGGCAAAGAGCTCGTCGCCGAGTCGATTCACGGCGCCAGCGCGCGCGCCGAGGGGCCCTTCGTGGTGTTCGACTGCGGCGCCGTGGCGCCGACACTCGCGGAGAGTGAGCTCTTCGGACATGAACGCGGCGCCTTCACCGGCGCAGTCGGCTCGCGGCCCGGCGTGTTCGAGCAGGCCGACGGCGGCAGCATCTTTCTCGACGAGCTCGGTGAGCTGCCCAAAGAGCTGCAGCCCAAGCTGCTGCGCGTGCTGGAACGCCGTGAAGTGCGGCGCCTGGGATCGCAGCGCACCATCCCGGTCTCGGTGCGGCTGATCGCCGCGACCAACCGCAACTTGGCCGCGGAGGTGCAGCGAGGCAACTTCCGTGAAGACCTGTATTTTCGACTGGCCGCGGCGCACGTGCGCGTGCCGCCCCTGCGCGATCGCATGGAAGATCTGCCGTTGCTCGTCGAGCATTTTCTGGCGCGCAGCACGCCGCCGCGCAGCGCCTCGGACATTCCGGCGCAGGTCTGGGACATGTTCAACACGCACCGCTGGCCCGGCAACGTGCGCGAGCTATCGAACGCCGTGCAGCGCTTTCTGGTCACGCCCGACCGCGTGCTGACTGCGGGGCTCACCACGCCCACATCCCAGACCGGCGGTGGGAGCATCGATCCCGCAACGCTCCAACCTCTGCGCATCGCGCGCCGCGAAGCGGGCGAGGCCTTCGAGCTCGCGTACCTTCAGGCGCTGGTTACGCGCTCCGCGGGAAACATGGCCCGCGCCGGAGCGATCGCGGAAGTGTCCCGACAGATGGTGCAGAAGATGATGCGCAAGCACGGCCTGAAGTGAGCCGTGCAGAGTCACTCGAACCAGAACGCCGTGCTGTCGTTCACCGCGCCGAAAGCCTGCTGCGTCGCTCCGCCGGGCAGATAGATGCGCTGAGCCAGCGTCGCAGCCCCGAAGCCGTGACGCGGGACCAGCATGTCCGGCAAGCTTTGCCACGCGTTCGATTCGGGCGAGTACGCTTCGATGTGAGGGAATACCCCGCTCGCGGACGCGCCGTTGCCTTCGCCTCCGAAGACCACGAGCCTACCGCCGAGAACTGCGCCCGCCGTCCCGCCGCGCGGTGTGGGAATGGCTGCTTTCTCGGTGTAGCTCCGGGCCACGGGATCGAACTGCCAGGTCTTGGGGCGGAATCCTCCGATGCCGGAGGCTCGACCCGAAGCCACGTACAGTTTATCGGCGAGCGCGGCTGCGACGCAGTGCTCGCGCGACTCCGGCAAGTCAGGCAGCGTCTCCCAGCTATCCGCATTCACGTCGTACGCCGAGGCGTTCGCCAAGGTGCCGCCCCGCGCGCCGCCGAACAGATAGATCTTCGTACCGAGCACCGCGACGCAAGAGGCGGCCCGCTCCGTCCCCGCCGGCATCGCGGTCTTCGCCTGCCAGGCATTCTGCTGCGCGTCGTAGACGAACACGCGGCCATCTGTGTTCGTGAAGCTGTTGCCGACGTAGAAGCCGGCGACGTACAGGCGGCCATTCACGACCGCAGCGTTGGCGTGATGCAGCGCGCTCGGAAAATTGGCAATGCTGCGCCAGCTGTTCGTGCTCGAATTGTACGCGAGCACCGTGGCCGTCACCGTCGGGGCGAAGCCGCCGATCACGACGATCTCGTCGCCCAGCGCTGCGACGGCGTGCTCCTGCCGGACCGCTGGGAGCGCAGCCAGCGCCTCCTGGCGG
>DATHEN010001247.1:0-4628 GCA_035318565.1 Polyangiaceae bacterium | reverse complement strand
CGAAATAGAAATTCGTGGTCGTCTCGTTGCCGGTATCGATGAACAGCGGTCCACTCGTGGCTTCACCCGAGACGTTGACATCCGTGCCGAACGCCTCCGGTGCGGTGTTGTCGGCGAAACTCGCGGTGAAGTGCAGCGTTTGCGGCCCGACTTGATCACCGATTCGAAACAGTAGCTGACCGTCCGCTTCCGTCGCGCGCGGAAAACGCCGCGAGGCGGTCCCGCCCACCGCGATGGGTCGCGCCGCGGCGAAACGGAAACGCGATACATCGCTGCAGGGGGTGCAGCGGCCGCTCGCGACATTGCAGTAGTCGCCGCCAGCGCACGGGCTCGAGCAACCCGGCTGCCCGGCAGTGCCGGCGGTCCCAGCAGTGCCTGCGCTCGCGTCCGTGCCCGCATCACCTGCCTGTCCGCCCGCGCCCGCACCCGCCGCGCCTGCGCTGCCGCCCTGTCCTGCGCTCCCTGCGCCTCCACCCTGTCCTGCGCTGCCCGCGCTGGCGTCGCCGGAAGGTTTGCCCACCTTGAAGTCCGTGTTGCTGCAGCACACGGCAAAGCCGAGCCACAACCCCACCGCGATCCGCTCAGGGCGGCGTTTCGGCGGGCGGCCCGCTGCACAGCCACTCGCAGCCGCACACGACGAGCTTGTAGCCTCGGTCATTGCACGCATCCTGGAAGCGGGCGCTCGTCTCGGGTGCAGTGCAATCGGGCTTCTCTCCGGCGCAGGCCTTGGCTTGTCCTCGAGCATCGTAGTGTGGCGCGGAAAGGCTGACCTTGCCCGTGCAGAGTTGCTCGCAGCCACATTTGCGTAAGTAGTAGCCGCGCAAGCTGCACTCGTCGAAAAACTTGCGATCGTTCTCGGACGGTGGACAGGCGCTGGCCGGCGCCTGGCAAGCGTGCGCGCGGCCTGCGCGGTCATAAACCCGAGCGTTGGCGACTTTCCGCACCGGAATGAGTTGCGGCTTGCGCTGGGAGTCTGGAGCTCGCTGCGGGTACGCCGGTTCGTTCATGCACGCTGCGAACAGCAAACCGAGCAGAGCGCTCGCACGCGCCGCGTAACGCGAAAGTTCGAACCTCATAGCGGCAAGGCCTGCAAAATCAGGGTGCTCAGGTACTGACCTTCGGGAAACGCGGCCGGCACCGGGTGATCGGGGCCCTGGGACCAGCGTTCGAGCACGAGCGGTCTCACACGCGCATCTCGGCCACCCAGCGCGGCCGCGCGGATCAACTCCGGAAAGCCGAGCGCAGCGGAGCAGGAGCAAAGCACGCAGAGTCCCCCCGGCGCGGTGGCGCGCAGGCTGGCAGCCGCCAGACGCCGCATGGTGGAGAGTGCGCGCCGCGCGAAGCCGCGCGTTTTGGCGAGCTTCGGCGGATCGGCGATCACCAGATCGTAGCCGCCGTCATGGGCGGCGCGCTTCAAAGTTTCGAAAGCGTCACCGACCTCGAACGCAATCGGATCCGCGAGCTGATTCAGCGCGGCGCAGCGCGCTGCCACTTCGATGGCGGCGGCACTCGAGTCCACCGCGCGTACCTGCGAAGCCCCGCCGCGCGCCGTTGCTAGACTGAGCGCGCCCACGTAGCAAAACGCGTCCAGCACCCGGCGCCCTGGCGCAAGCTCGGCGAGCCGCCCCCGAAGCGAACGCTGATCCAGGTAGAAGCCCGTCTTCTGCCCGAGCTCGAGCGGGATCTCGAATTTGAGCCCGTGCTCCTCGAAACTCAGACCCGTGACGGGGTCTCCGCGCACCACACCCGAGCCCGCTTCGAAGCCTTCGCTCGCCGCGGTGCGCTTGGGTGTGCGGTCGATGATCGCGTGCGGCGCCATCAGACGCTGGAGCACGTCCAGGATCACGCCTTCACGCCGCTTCATGCCGATGGTGCTGAGCTGCACCACCAGCGCATCGCCGAAGCGGTCCACCACCAGGCCGGGCAGGTCATCCCCTTCCGCGTGTACGAGACGATAGGCGTTGGTGCCGAGACTCGGGAGTCCTACCGCGGCGCGCCGTTCCATCGCCTGCTCGATGCGCCGGCTGATCAGCGCGCCGTCGAGCGGCGTGTGCTCGTCGCGCGTGTACAAACGCACGGCGATCGCAGACTGCGGGGAGTACAGACCGCGTCCGAGCGTGTTGCCCTTGGCATCCTGGACCAGCACCTCATCGCCGGCCGTGGCTCCTCCTTCGAGGAACTCGACGGCCTGCGCGTACACCCACGGGTGCCCGGCCCACACGGGCTGGACGTGACCGGCTTTGACTTTGATGACGGGCATCGAGCAAGACGAGTATTCCGGGCGCCAGGGGAGTGTAAACGATGCTCCACGGCCAGCCCCTGAATCAGCCATTTTGCGGCCCTGCTCGGGGGGTATGGCACGTGGCATCGGCGTTGCTACCCTCAAGCCTTCGAAAGGAGCCCGGAGCATGCGTGGCACCCTGGCGATGGTGACTCTCGGAGCCGTCTTGGCGATGCCCTCGGTGGCGTCGGCACAAGGCGAGTGTCCGGACGGCTGGTTTTGCGAGGAGCAGGAGGCCCCCGCGGAGGGCAGTGAAGACGCGAGCGACGCGGAGTCCGAGGCCGGCGAAGCCGCGCCCGCGCCGCGCAAACGCGCCCCCGCAGCCGAAAGCACGCAAAAGCCCGTGCCGGTTATCATCGTCGACCGCCCCGAGAACGTGCCTCCGCCACCCAAGAAGCGCCGGCGCAGCGAGTGGGGCGTCAACATGCGCCTCGAGGGCGTCCTGATGGACGACGAAGATCGCGACGAAGACGCCGGTATGGGCGGCCTTGGTGTCAGCCTGCGCTACCGGCCGATTCCGCACTTCGCCTTCGATGCCGGCTTGGATTTCATCGGCGGCACGGACTGGGCGGGCCGCGAGCGCCGCGAGACAGCGCTGCTCTTGAGCGGCATCGTGTTCTTCAACCCGCGCAGCAAGGTGCAGGTGTACGCGCTCGGCGGCATCGGTTTCAGTGGCGCGCGAGTCACCTTCGACCAGCAAACCGTCGAAAACGCCGATGGGAGTAGCAGCACCATCGACGAATACGAGCGGGAGTACAGCTACTTCGGCGCGCACCTCGGCGGCGGGCTCGAGTTCCGCGTGAGCCGCAAGGTAGCCCTGAACCTCGATGTGATCGGCTTCATTCGCGATCGCACGGACGACCTCGCCGACAGCGAGCCCGAATTCGTGGACGAGGACACCGGCCGGGTGACGAACACTTCGGGCGGTGGGCTCGGGCGTTTCGGCGTGACGATTTACTGGTAAAGCCGTCAGCGAGCTCATCGAACGCTTCCTTTTTCTGTCCGAGCGCCTCAGGCGCACCCTGAAACGGCGCGCAACCTGGTGCGCGGCGCTGGGCGGGCTGCTGTTCTCCAGCGCCGCCCCGCCACTCGACTTCATGCCGGGCGTGCTGCTCGGACTCGCCGCGCTGTACTTGGCGCTCGCCGACGCTGCCTCGGTCCGCAGCGCGGCCCGGCGAGCTTGGCTCTGGGGGCTGTGCGCCGGGATCGTCGGAATGGCCTTCATCCCCGACGTGGTGCACCGCTTCACCGAGCTCGGTTGGGCCGGTGGCGTGCTCGCGCTGCTCCTGCTCACCGCGTTTCAGGCTCTGCACTGGGGGATCAGCGGCGCGCTTGCCCACGCGCTGCGCGCGCGCCTCGGGCTGCCGGCGCCGCTTTCGTTCGGAGCCCTGGTTTTCGTCGCCATTTCACTGCCGACCGTGATCGCCTGGTCGCCGGCCTCCGTGATCTCGCCCTGGCCGGTGCTCATTCAGCTCGCCGACGCCATCGGCGAACGCGGCGTGTCGGTGCTCATGGCGCTGGCCGCCGCGCTCGCGGCGACACCGCTGCGCCGTTACGTAGAGGGCGGCCCTACCCCCTCCAGTCGGCGCAGCCAGGCGGTCTACGTCGGCGCTGGCCTGGCGCTGATCGGCTTGCTAGCCCTGCACGGCGTCTGGCGCATGGCACGAGTCGAACGCGACCACGCAGCCCGGCCGCGGCTGGCGCTCGGCGTGGTGCAGGCGGCAGTGGAGGCGCGCTTGCGCTGGCAGCCCGAGGCACGAGCGCTCATCTTGCAGCGCCTGCTCCGCCTCACACGGCGCTCCGAGGCCGCGGGCGCGAAGCTCACCCTGTGGCCCGAGGCAGCGTACCCGTACACCCTGCCGCGCCCGCTGGACGAGGTGCCGGACGACGAACGCCAGATCCTGGGTGACGGCGTGCGGGGGCCCATTTTGTTCGGCCTGCTCACTCGCGAGCTACCGAGCCGGCACCGCTTCAACTCCGCAACGCTGCTGGAGCCGGATGGCAAGCTTCAGAAGCCCCAGGACAAGCTGGCGCTGCTGTGGTTCGGGGAAACCGTGCCGCTCAGTGAGTACCTGCCGTTCCTGGCGCGCATCTGGGGGCGCTCCGGACAACTGACAGCGGGCAGCGAGGTCCTGCTTCTGAAGCACGGCGCCGCGCGCATCGGCGTCCTGAATTGCTACGAAGACATCCTGCCGGGGCTCGGCCGTCGCATCGCGCTCGCGCACCCCAACCTGCTCGTGAACGTCACCAACGACGCCTGGTTCGGACCGACCTCGGAACCGGAGCTTCACTTGCGGCTATCGGTGCTGCGCGCCGTCGAGGCGCGGCTCGACCTGGTGCGCGCGGT
>DATHEN010001246.1:0-4345 GCA_035318565.1 Polyangiaceae bacterium | reverse complement strand
GCCGTCGATCCGATCAGAAACACCACGAGGCCGGCCAGCATCATCGGCTTGCGCCCCCACAAGTCCGACGCTTTGCCCCAAAGTGGGATCGTCACCGTCGTGGCAAGCATGTACACCGCACCCACCCAGCCGTAGAGCTCGAGGCCATGCAGCTCGGCGATCACGGTAGGCATCGCCGTCGCGACGACCGTTGCCTCCATGGCCGCCATGAACATCGAGAGGAGGATCGCAACGACGGTCAGCGGGCGATGGGTCTGCATGGCAAAAGGCCGGCGCCGAGCGCGAACGGCCAACACGGAAACCTAGGCCGGCCGCCGGCGCTTCGCCAGCCGCTCCCCGCTGGACTCGTTACACGCGGCGCGCTTCGTCTGGTGTCGCGCTGGCGTTTCTTCGCTGTTCGACGCCAAAGCTCACCACCGGAAGCATCACGGGGCGGAGCGCTCCTGCGCGCAGCACACGCGGGTCGCGACGCCGGCGGCGGCCGGGCGAGGCCGCAACTGCCAGAGCGAGACCCTGGAGCGTCAGCCGCCTGCGACCAGCATCGACGAGACGGGCGGCCTCGAGAGCTCCCAGATGTCGCCGGACGCGCGCCGGGGTGAGCTCACTCTCTCGAGCCAGCGCGGCGACGTCGAACGGCGCGCCGCGCTGAACGAGCCGCCACAGAGCCTTCAGGACGGGGACCGATTGCGAGATTGAATTCGGCATGGGACGCCCACGTTTAGGCCAGCACTGATAGTCTGTCCAGTTTCTGGCGTACAGTGCGTAACTATTTGATATTGCTAGAGTGTGCCCGATCTTGCTGGCTTCCGAGCGCAGTGGCATGAGGAGCGGGTGACGCGCGCGCGGCAAGACTCCTCGGCATTCGAGCCACGCCAGGGCGGCGCGCAGCACTTGAGCCGCTGGCTGGCGATCGCGGCAATCTTGCACGCCGGATTGGTCCTGATCGTACGCAGCAACGGCGCGCGCACTCGGAACACCTCCGTCACCTCTGCTCTCGGGTACATCGAGCTCTCATTCGACGAGCCGTCCTCCGACGGCTTGGAAGCCGAGCTATTCGAAGGCCGCTTCACTGAAGCACCGCGCACGCACACCGGCGCGCGCATCCGATCCGGTCCGTCGAACCCCAGCGAGCAGATCGCTTTGAATGAGCGCGCTGCGCTCGACGCACTCCGACTCGCGCCACCTGCGGAGGAGCCGAACCTCTCGCTGCAGCAGCTCGGCTTGAGCTCGGCGAATCCATTGCTGCGGAGCGACGGCTTTCGCCCGGGATCAACCGCCAGCGACAGTGAAAGGCCGACCTCGACTCGAGCCGCCGAACAGCGGCTCGAGCATTCGCTGCACAGCGCAGCGCTCGAGCGCGACAGAAAACTCGGTCTGGGACGCGGGGGCTCGATCGCGACTGCGCTCCACAGCGCTGCGCTGCGTATTGCATCGCCGCTCGACGGGCGCGTGGAATTCATGGCCACGATCAGCCAAGGCGGTGTGATCCTTTCGCTCGAACCGGTGAGCGTGTCGTCGGCACACGAGCAGTGGTCGAACGTCGCCCGGCACGCGCTGGCTGCTTTGAAGAAGAAACGCCTGCGCACCGGGGCGTCGGCGTCGCGCGTGCGGCTGACTCTCGAGTCGAAACAGGCCCTGCCGAGTGGCCGTTCTCCAGGCTTGGCCATGAGCCTGCTCGGAATTCCCCTCGCGAGCACACCGAAAGGCGAGGTCACGACGGTGAACATTCTCAAGCCGCACGCGTCGGTCGAGATGGTTGACGTACCGGATCCCGCCGGTGGGGCTCCACTGCGACTGCCCAGCGTACAACTCGGCGTGGAAATACTCGGCGTCAAAGGCGACCCCGTGGACATCGGCGCGACTCCGCGCAGGGTCGTGCACGTGCAGGTGACCGAAGAGCGGCCTCTTTAGCGGACCTCGCTATTTCGCGATTGGGTCGTGAATCGCCAGCAGAGTTCGTCCCAAGGACCGCGAGCGCGCTCGGAACGAGCCGCGGCGTCGCCGAGTACGGCAGAGCACGGATAGCGCGAGCAACACGGCCGCTCCTCGACTCCCGAGGGAGGCGCTCGGCACCTGCGAGCACGAGCACCCGCCCGCCTCGCTATGATCCGCACCGGCACTGCCGCCAGCCGCGTTTCCGGCATCTGCCCCCGCTTCGCTACCCGCATCCGGGTCGAGCCACTGGACTGGGCACGCTGCCGCGTTCGCGCCGATCGCCGGCCCTACCGTGCGCCAAGGACCGCGGCAAGCTCGGCTGAACTCCGAAGCTTCGCCGCATTCGTGCGGGCACGTCTGTGCGATGCGGTACATCGGATCGAACGACGCGCCGCGATCGCGCGAGCGCCCGATGCTGAAGGGATCTCCGGGTTCCGTACCGCAGGCGTACAGACCTTGCATGTTCCATTTCAAGCAGCGCACCGCGGTGGTGCTCACCTTCGCGAAAGCCGAGCTGCCGTCGGAAGCACCCACGTACAGCCCGTCGGTCGGTCCTCCGTAAGCGAGCTCGCTGCCATCGGGCGAAAGCGCGAATCCGAACATGGCTCTTTGCGTGGTCGCCAACACTTCGAAGCTTTGCCCCTTGTTGCGGGTCATCACGAGGCTCGCGGGGTAGAGCCCGAAGTAGTCGTTCAGCGCCGGTACGCGCAGCCACACGCGGTCCGCGTCCGTCGGATGGATCGCGCTGATGTATAGGCTCCCCGAGCTGTCCGGCAAGGCGAGTAAGTGACGGTTCCACGTCTTGCCGCGATCTTCGCTACGAAGCAGCACGCCTTGCAGTGGATTGTCGTTCGCCGTTCCGCTCACGTAGATGCGCTGCGAGTCCGATGGCGCAATCTCGAGCGTTTCTGCTCTGAAGTCCCCAGGTAAACTCGACATCTCCGCCCAACTCCCCGCGTTGTCGCGAGTCTCCACGAGCGTGTTGTCGTACGTGGGCACGCCCTGGTCATCGATCTCGGCAACCGTAGAGGTGATGACCAGCACGCCTGCGGGATTCGACGGGTCGAGCGTCAAGTCGATCGTGCGTTTGCCTTCCAGAGGGCCGGGCGCGGACGGCCACGAGCAACCCTGATCACGGCTGACGAGCGCGCCACCGGACAGCGGCAAGAGCACGAGCGTCCCGTCCTCGGTGACGGCGAAGGGCGGATCCGACTCGCCGCTGACCTGAATGGCGTTCTCGCAGATCCATCGCCAGCTCACCCCCGAGTCGAAGCTCTGGACGAAGCCGAACGTGGCACGCACCACGATCTGCTGCGAGTCGCCGCCTGCGAGAGACAGCGCCGTCGCGCCAGGCATTCTGCCGTTTGCCCGAGCAGGGCAAGCGTACAGCGCGAGCAGGCAGCCGAGCGATACAGCCAGCGTTCGGGTGCGATGCAAACGCTCAGTTTCCGACGATGGGGTCGAGCACGCCATCGCGGAACTTCAGCACGTAGAACGTGCCCGGTTCCATCGCCACCCAGAGCTGGCGCTGCTCGACGTCAATGCGAGTCAGACCGGGTGTGCCCTGTCCCGCCACGTCGAAGTACGCGATCTCCTTCGGCCGCCAGGGGTTCCTGATATCGAACACGCGCACGCCGCCCGCCCAATTGCCGCAAGACAAGAGCCGTGGATCGTTCAGACGATCCACGTTGCAGTAGTGCGTGCCCACGCCGAAGCCGCCGCCGCCGGGCGCCGCACCCGTGCAGGGACCTTGCGCCTGCGTCCTGACCTTGGAAGCCAGTTTGGGGCTTCGCTCGTCGGAAATGTCGAAGATGTGCGCGTACCCGTAAGGAGGCTTGTTCGGATCCGCGCAGGAGCCGGATCCGAGCTCGTCGGTGATCAGCAGGTAGTCTTTTCCGCGATAGGTCAGTGCCATGGGGTACTGCGAGATGTTGCCGTCGGCCCACGACCACTCGTGAATCACCGTCGCGCGCGCTCCGGGGTTGCGAGCCTGGATACTGCTCACGTCCATGATGGCGAGCGAGCCGACGCCCAAGCCGGTCAGCAGGTTCGGATACGCGAAGTAACCCCGGGTACCGCTCTTGCCGATGAACAGATCGTGCGCGCCGCGATCGATGGTTCCGGCAATGACGCGCGGGTTCTTCGGATCCGTCACGTCCACTGGGAAGATCTGCGACGTGAACATCGAGGACGCGTAGTAGATGGTGCCGTCAGTCGAGAATTGGCCGGCGTGCCCCGAGCCGCCGATGCTCAGAGATTTTTGCAGCACGGGATTGGTGCAGTCGGCGGACAGATCGTACACGTCGAAAATCGGCCCGTTCGACTGGTAACCCGCGAGCAGACCGCGGCCCTCGTGGACCTTCATCGTCTCCCAGTTGCTCTGCATGCCCACGGTCGTCAGCGTGCGAAC
>DATHEN010001245.1:0-2519 GCA_035318565.1 Polyangiaceae bacterium | reverse complement strand
GTACCCGCACTGCCGCCGCTACCCGAGCTACCGGCGTTGCCGGCCGTTCCGCCTGCGCCGGCGTTACCGGCCGTGCCACCTGCGCCGGCGCTGCCCGAGCTGCCACCGTTGCCCGCCGCGCCGGCGTTGCCCGAGCTGCCGCCCACACGGCGACCCGGACGATCGTCGTCGCCCGAGCAGTTCAAAGAGCTGGCACCGAGCAGCGCCAGTGAGAGCGCGCACGAACCGCGCCATAGCAGCCGGCGCGTGGTCCTCGCGCGAACTACTCGGCTGGCGGACAGGAGTACGTGATTTGCCAAGTGTTCAACGTCGAAGTGGTGCGCTGGTCCGTCGCAGGGATGACGGCAGCTTCGAGCTCAAAATAGCGTAACTTGGCGTCGTCTGCGCCGAGCTTCGCGAAAAGGTCGATCGGGCAAGGCAAGGGTCCGCTCATGGCGCACCGCTGTGTATCGGGGGAGCCCCGCGCCACTGCCAGATCCACGAACGTGGCGGCAGCTAAAGCAGCCTGAGTATCGGCGGTGCGCGCCCGGAAGCGGACGGACGAATCGAGAGGCGTGGTGGTGTCGTACGCGAGAAAGCTCCATTGCGTCTTTCCGCCGGCCGGGCACACGCCGTCGTAGAGCTGCCGGTAAGCGTTCGGTTGCAGGTTCGTGGGGCAGCCGAGCGACAACTCGAGCTTGGCGCTTGGCAACGCCTGTGCCGCGGCGCAGGTTTGCGGACAGAGCACTATCGCGCTCGGGTTCGTGTTGTCGTCGAAGTACCAGCCCTCGCCGCACTGCTGCGCCCGGCTTCGGCGGTCGAGCTCGCTGACGCTCGCGCCCGATGTGAGCGTGACGCGCGCCGCGCTGACACTGGCGCCGCTCGTGCCGGTCAGGCTCAGTGTGCAGCTGAGACTGCGACTCGCCATGTCCGTGACGGCGCTCTGCAGATTCGCCGCAAAGCTGCCGCTGTTCGTGCCATCGAGGACGAACGCTTCACGCGTGCCCCCGCGCATTGCAAGCTCGTGCAGCACCGAGGTGTTCGCGCCCTCGAGAGCGACGGCATAGGTTCGAATGCCGTGGTCGAGGTAAGCGCGCTCCACCTCTCGCGCCAAAGCCGAGCTCGTGGCGCCGGAGTCGCCCTCCAGACAAGAACTCGGCGTGCCCTGGCTGACGAACACGATGACCGCGGGCGTGGTCGGCGTATTCTGAGCGATCGCCCATGCGAGCGCGCCGCGCAGGGCTGGTGCGCTCGACGCAGCGCCCTCCGGTACGGCCGTATCCAGCGCGGCGAGCAACGCCGCTTCATGCGTGTCCGCCGGCGCTGCGCTCGCGCTGAGCGCGCGCAGCGGCACGAGTGGATTCTGGCACGCCGCCGCGTCGCATGAGTCTTGGCCGCAGCCGCTCGCGCCCGCGCCCGCCGGCAGCGGGAACAGCTCGAGGGCGACCTGAGCCGCTGCCATGCCGGCATCGGATACGGCAGTGCGCAGCGCGGCGGTTGCCGCCGCCCAGCGGCCATTCACCGTCATCGACGCCGACTTGTCGAGCACGATCAGGACGCGCGGCTGTTTGGCGAACGACTCGCTGCTGGAGCGCGCACACACCGGCGTGCTGCAGCTGGCGGCCGCCGAGTAGATCGACCAGTTGTCGCCGCAAGCGCATTCGGGGACCTGCGTGCCACCGGCAGGATTGACCATCAACTCGTCGCCGTCGCTCAAACCGGCGCACGTCAAATTGACGCACTGACCGGGAGCAATGGCGGTGCTGGTCGTGCAGCTGCCGCGCGCCAGCGCCAGGTTGGGAGCGCACCCTGGATATTGAGCCGTGCTCGGAGCGAAGAACGCGACGGTTACTCCTGCGGGCGCCGGCGCGGTGCCGTGATTGCACACGGGCACCTGCCCGCCGGCGCAGGGAGTTCCCAGAGCCAGGTCGGGTTGGGCCGCGCAGGCAACCTGGGTCTGCCCTGGGTTCCAGGGCGAACACTGCCCGCTGCTGGTGCTGCCGCACGTGGCGTTGCACGCGCTCGGGACGCGATTCACGCAGCGCTGCGTCCATTCGCGCGAAGCGTTCGGGACCGTCCGTTCGCAGACGTAGTCGCGTTCGAACAAGCAATTCGAGTCGTTCCAGCCTCCGTCGAACATGTGAATTTCGACGCAGTCTTCGTCGTCGAAATTGTTTGGTTCGCCGGTGCCCCAGGCCGTGTACGTGGTCGGCGTGCCGTCTGCCCAGAAGTAAGTCCCTTCCTGGGCTGGCGGCCGGTCGTTCAAGCCCATCCAGGCGCCCGCGTGTGAAGGAACCAGGCTCGAGAGGAAGCTGTTTTCCGTGGGCCCGTCGATCTTTGCGAGGTCCCACCCGGCGCCGCGCGCGAGGCACGCGTCGCGGGCCGCACGCCAGTCCGCGCTCTGGACGCCCAGGTAATAGCAATGGCCGGTCGGCCCCATGATCTCGTCCGGGCCGCAGGTGCAACGCGCGGCTCCGCACAGGCTACCCGCCAGATCGACGCAGCTCGCGTCCCAGGTGTCGGTGCAGCAGCTCGGCCGA
>DATHEN010001244.1:0-4942 GCA_035318565.1 Polyangiaceae bacterium | reverse complement strand
GCTCCGGAACGGTGTACGGCAGCGCTGGACGCATCAACGTCTGGAACGTCGCTGGTCCGGTGAGTGGAGAGACTTCGATCGCTCAAGTCGCCGTGATCCGCGGCACCCCCATGCAGGCAATCGAAGCGGGGAAGATCGAGTTTCCGGGTATCAATAGCGGGCGGCCGTACTTCTTCGTTTACTACCGCACGAATGGTGGCGCTTCCGGTGACTGGGTGGGCGGTTACGACACGAGCGTGGATGGCTGGATTCAGTACAGCTCGTCCGTGGCGCCGCGCATGTCACTGGCTGGGTGGGAAAGTACGCTCGGCGGCAATCAATACTCGCTCGAAGTCGTCGTGCGCCTGTGGGAGGGCAATTGGTGGGTCAAAGCGGCGGGTGAATGGGCGGGTTATTACCCGCATTGCAAAGGCGGGCAGTGGTACGCACCCTGTCCCAGCGGCACGCTGTTCTCGGCTTCGGGCATTCGCGATCAAGCTAGCCGTCTGGATTGGTACGGCGAGATCTTCGATTCGTCTGCTCCGGCTGCGACGACCACGGACATGGGCAGCGGCAAGTTCGCGTCGGAGGGTTGGTCGCGTGCGGCGTACTTCCGCAACTTGACCTACTTCTGGGCTCCGAATACGTACTGGTGGTGGGACTCCGGTTCACCGTCCGCCACGGACTCGGCGTGCTATTCGGTGTCGGGACCGTTCTACAGCGGCGATTCCAATTGGCGAAACTGGTTCTATTTCGGAGGTCCCGGCGACGAAGCAGCGGGCTGCGATTGAACGTTCTGTTGAGGCGCGGCTGCTTGCTGTGCGCGCTCGGCGTGTTCTCGCCGTCGTGCTTCAACCAACGTAAGAGTGCGGCGGGCGCGGGCAGTGCGGCGGGGGCTGCCCCGTCCGCGTCCGTTCGCGCGCGCGGTGCCTGTGCAACGGACGCCGACTGCAGCGCCGGCTTCTGCGATCTCGGTCGCTGCAGAGCGCGCGAGGGTGTGTACGGACAAGCGTGCCGCAGCGCACCCCGGACGGCGGCAGGAGTTCGTGACGGCAAACTGAACACCTGCGGCGCGTACGTCTGCACTGAAGGCGTGTGCCGTTCCTGCCGTTCGGACGACCAATGCAGAAACGAGCTCGGCTCGCCCCGCTGCTATGAAAGACAGGGCCGGCCCGGCAAACGCTGTGGTGATCCGCCGCTTTAGCGAGGCAGCGTGTTCGTCTTCGAGTAGCTCGTGTTCGCTGCCGTGCGCGCACGCTTTTCCGAACGACTTACGCGCGCTGCAAAACTGGCCGATTGGTGGTTGCGAGCGCGCCCGCTCTGCGCAATAGCAAATCACAGACGTGTTTCGCCTACCTCAGATGCCGAAGGTACGATTCCTGCACTCAGTCGTGGACTCGTGATGTCCCGAATTGTCCCGAGCTGGATGATCGCCCATTTGGCCGCGTGCGCAGCGTTGTCTGCGTCTGGGGTCGTCCTGGCGCAGGCAGCAGCACCGGACAGTTCTGGCACGCCTGCCGTGGCACAAACGCCCACCGCTTCCTTTCCCCTGGAGCTGGCTGCGGCAACGTTCGTGAGCCCCAACCCGGAGGCACCGGCACCGCCGCCTACGCCCGCGCCCATGCCCATGCCCGCCAGTGCTCCCCCGCCAACGCCCGCGAGCGCGCCTGCGCCGCCCGCGTACCGGGAGCCGGAGCAGCCCGCGTGGGGGTTCAGTGCGGCTCCGTCGGCCGAGGCTTCGCCAGCGCGGGACCAAGGTCCTCCGAGCGAGGCAGAGGATTTTCGTGACCAGTGGATGGTCGCCCTATCGGCCGCCACGCACGCCCCCGTCGACTTGGGTATCGAGCTGGCCGTCGAGACTCCGATTCGCCTGCGTCTGATCGCTGGGCTCGGTTACGTCCCGAGCGGGTATCTGGGCGTAGTTACCGGAGCGCTCGTCGGCGCAGACGCGCTGGACGACGAAGCGCGCACCCTGATCGAGGACGGCTTCGAGAGCGGTCGCGCTTGGCGTTTGGGCGTTGGGATTCGCCCATTCAAAAACTTCGGCGCTTACCTGGATGGCGGATTTTCTCAACTGAGCGTATCCGGCTCCGTCGACGCGAACGAGGCGCGTGAGCTCACCGGTGTGCGCCTTGCAACCAGCTACAAGGTGAAATCGAAGTTGAATGCGTGGTTCCTGGAGCTCGGATACCAGGGGCTGATCGCGGATCGCTTTCTGATCGCGTTCGGCTTCGGCGTGATGCGAGCCACCGGCGCCCGAACCACTGCAGAGCCTACGGGCACGCCCAGCGCCGCAGAACGCTTGTTCGATGACGCGGCCACGGCCACCGCTGATGAATCCATCGAAAAGTACGGGATTATTCCCACCCTGAATCTGCGGCTCGGCTTCGACGTCATCTAGCCGTACTGCAGAGTTTTCGATGAGCGCGCCGTGCTGCGGCTCGGGTCGCATTTGTCGTGAGACGCGCGCCGCATTGGTCCAATTGGCGTTTGACCGCGCTCGGGATTGCTGTTTCATGGGCGCCTGAGCAGGCGAGGGCCCATGAAAGAGCTGATTTATCACCGCCATTTGCTGCAGCGCGCCGAGTGGCATGCCGACAAGGTCGGCTTCATCGACGGCGCGTATCGCGGAACCTACGCAGGGCACGTCGATCGCGTCGCACGGCTGTGCGCGGCGTTGGCCAACCTGGGCATCGAGAAGCACGATCGCTTCGCCGTGATGGCGTTGAACGGCCACTGCTTCCTCGAGCTCTACCATGCTGCGTATCTCGGCGCGGGTGTGATCAACCCGATGAACCTGCGGCTCGCAGCCAAGGAGCTCGAGTACATCCTGCGTGACTCGGCGACCAAGGTCTGTTTTGCCGATGCCATGTTCGCTCCGCTGATCGATCAGGTGAGGAAGGCGGCGGGCATCGAGCAGGTCGTGCTGATCGGCGCTGGAGACGTGCCGCACGATCATCGTTACGAACACCTGCTCGAGGCCGCCCTGCCACGTATTCCGGACGAACCGGAAGAAACCGATCCGGTCGTGCTCATGTACACGGGCGGCACCACCGGACTTCCCAAGGGCGTCCTGCTCGATCAGCGCGCAGAGATGCTCAATTACTTCCACGCCGGCATGGTTTGGCCGATGGGCGAGAGCGACACGGTCTTCCTGCACCAGACTCCGATGTTCCATGCGGCGTCGATGTTGAGCATTCTGTCCGCGCCGCTCGGCGGCACTTCCGTGTTCATGCCGTACTTCGATGCCGCCAAGGTGCCGTCGTTGATCGAGCAGGAAGGGGTCACCATGACGGCCATGGTGCCGACCATGATTCACATGATGCTGAGTCAGCCGGATTTCGCTCCCGAGCGACTCCGCAGCTTGCAAGTGCTCAGTTACGGCGCATCGCCCATGCCGGAAGCGTTGCTGCAGCGCCTGATGAAGCTGCTGCCGAACCTGGATATCTTTCAGGGCTACGGCATGACGGAGTCGGCTTCCGTGCTCACGGCGCTCCGTCCGGAGGATCATCGCGCCGGCGGCGAGCTCTTGCGCTCCGCGGGTCGCGCTTTGCCGGGCGTGGTGCTGACGATTCAGGACGATCGCGGCAACGTGCTTCCGCCGCGGCACACCGGTGAGGTGTGCGCGCGCGGCGGCAACTACATGCAGAAGTATTGGAAGAAGCGCGCAGAGACGGAGGAGGTGTTCCGGGGCGGCTGGTATCACACGGGAGACGCCGGCTACCTCGACGAGCGCGGCTACTTGTATCTCGTGGATCGGGTCAAAGACATGATCGTGAGCGGCGGAGAAAATGTGTATTCGAGCGAGGTGGAGCAGGCGATCTGCTCGCACCCGGCCGTCGCGCAAGTCGCGGTGATCGGCATTCCCGACGACACCTGGGGCGAAGCCGTGCATGCGATCGTAGTGCCGCACGCGGAACACTCGCCGACCGCAGACGAGATCATCGATCACGCGCGGCGCGCGATCGCCGGCTACAAGCTGCCGAAGAGCGTCGAATTCCGAGCGCAGCCGTTACCACTCTCGGGCGCCATGAAGGTGTTGAAGCGCGAGCTGCGCGCGCCGTATTGGGAAGGCCGTACGCGCCGAGTGAATTGATACGAGGAAGATCGCGTTCCGTTCGGACGAGATCGTCCAACGCGCATGAAGCAACGTCGGTGCCGTCGGTGCAGACGCTGCAAATCTCGATGATAACACCCGAAAACGCTGCGTCTTGGCCGGCCTGAGGGTGCGTCAAAAGCGTCGCACCAGAACAGTGAGCTCTTTTGTTGGCGAACCACGCCGGGGGGAGCAATGTTGTGGGTATGGCTCGCTTCCAGCACCGCTTCGACGACTTGGCTTTGGATGCACACGCGGACGCGCATTGGTTTGCGCCGTCGCACCAGGCCGCTTCCGCAAATCAATTCAGTGAGCAACGCGCCGTCGCTCGTCCGATAGGCCACGCGGGTTGGGCAACGCTGCTCGGGACGATAGCGGGCGCGCTGGGTGGTCTCGCGATGTTGAAAGCGGCTGAGCAAGTGCTGGCGGCACAGCACTCCACGCTGGACTTGAGTGCGCTGCTGGGCTCGAGCGTCGCGCGCCTGAACCTCCTCGCTGTCGGCGGTCCGCGCGAGCAAGGCATGGCTCTGGCCATAGTCGTGGGTGCGCTCGTGGGGGCCCCGCTCGGCTTTCTGGCGCGCCGTCTGGTTCGTGTGGGACCCCGCCTCTTGTTCTTCTGGCTCTTGGCACCGATCACCTGGATCTTCGTGCAAGCAGTCGTGATGAGCCGAGTCGCTCCGCACCTGACCACGACATTGCCGCTGGTTCCGTTGCTCGTGGGAGCGCTCGCCTACGGCACGTGCATCGCGATCATCCCGCCCGTTCGCGCGCGCCTGCAGAGCTGACTCGGCGTCCAATAGGTGTGCGCCGCAGCGGCGGCCCGCATTTCGCACGCTCTGCAATTTTCTATGGGGGACGAAGGTGGAC
>DATHEN010001243.1:0-5240 GCA_035318565.1 Polyangiaceae bacterium | reverse complement strand
CTGCCCAAGGTGCTGCACCCGCTGCTCGGCCGGCCGATGATCTCGTTCCCGGTGCAGGCCGCGCTCGACGCCGGCTGCAGCCGCGTCGTGTGCGTGCTGGGCCACGGTCGCGAGCTGGTCTCCGCCGAACTCGCGCAGCGCTTCGGCGCGCGCGTGCTGCCGGCTTTGCAACTCGAGCAACGCGGCACCGGTGACGCCGCGCGTTGCGGCGCGGACGCGCTGCCCGAGCATGCCGGGCGCTTCCTGATCTTGAACGGTGACGCCGCGCTGATCACGGCCGCGCCGATCGCGGCGCTGCTCGCGCGCGCCAGCGAGCAGCGCGCGGCGCTCGGGCTGCTGGTGGCGCGGCTGCCGGACGCGACCGGCTACGGCCGGATCCTGCGCGACGGCCAGGGCCGCGTGTGCGCGATCCGCGAGCAGAAGGACTGCAGCCCGGCCGAAGCGGCGATCCAGGAATGGAACCCGGGCGTATACGTGGTGGATGCCGCGTTCTTCCGCAGCGCCGTGGCACGGCTGTCGACCAACAACGCGCAGCGCGAGCTGTACTTGACCGACCTGGTGGCGATCGCGGCGGCCGAAGGCGGCGTCAGCGACGTAAGCTGGGATGCCGGCGAGCTGCAAGGCGTGAACGATCGCAACGAGCTGGTCGCGCGCGAACGCGAGCTGTGGCTGCGCGTGTGCCACGAGCACGGCCGGCGCGGGGTCACGATCCGCGACCCGGCCAGCACCTCGATCGACCTGGACTCGACGATCGAAGCCGACGTGACGATCGAAGGCGGGGTTCAGCTGCGGGGCCGCACGGCGATCGCACGCGGCGTGCGCATCGACGTCGGCTGCGTGCTGCGCGACGTCACGGTCGAGCAGGATGCGGTGTTGCTGCCGTACACGGTCGCGACCAGCAGCACGATCGGAGCGCGCGCGCAGGTCGGTCCGTTCTCGCACTTGCGCCCCGCCTCCGAGCTCGGCGAAGGCGCGCACGTGGGCAACTTCGTCGAGACCAAGAAGACGCGGCTCGGGCGCGGTAGCAAAGCCAATCACCTGGCCTATCTCGGCGACGGCGTCGTGGGCGCGGGCGTGAACGTCGGCGCGGGCACCATCTTCTGCAACTACGACGGCTTCCAGAAGCACACGACCGTGCTCGAGGACGGCGTGTTCGTGGGCAGCGACAGTCAGCTGGTCGCGCCCGTCACCGTCGGCAAGGACGCGTACATCGCCACCGGCACCACCGTCACCAGCGATGTCCCGGCGGAAGCGCTGGCGATCGGTCGGGCCCGGCAGGTCAACAAGGAAGGCCTCGGCACGCGCATGCGCCTCAAGCTGCAGGCCGCCGCCGAACGCGCGAAGAAGAAGTGAGGAGAGCCATGACAGAGCGTTGCAGGTCGTTTATCCGGATGTCGCTGATCGCGATCGTGTGTGCACCCGCGCTGGCGAGCTGCGGCACGGACATCGGCGAGTGCGACATGAACGCGCTCGGCGGCTCCACGGTGCAGGGCCAGCTCGCGCCGCACACGGGCCAGGAGCTGGTCAACAACAGCTGCGCGGGGGGCACGTGCCACTCCTCGAGCGCCAAGGGTCCCGCCCGCAACGGTGCGCCCGCCGAGCTCGACTTCGACGTGGTCCCCGCCGACAACTCGCCCGCCGAAGTCGCGCGCGCGTTGAGCGGCGGCAGCAACGTGCACGACGAAGCCGAAGAGATGTGGGAGCTGATCGACAGCGGTCAGATGCCGCCCGAAGGCAAGCGCGCCGCGCTCGCCTCGAACGACAAGGAAACCATCCGCAACTGGCTGGCATGCGGCGCCGAGGTCGTGGCCGCACCGAAGGTCAGCGTATCGGTGCCCGCGGACCTCACCGGCATCCACGGCGCGCTCTCCGGCCTCGTCTGCAAGTCCTGTCACAGCAACGGCCCCGACAACAACTTCCTCTCCGGCGACGCCTGCGCCATGTACAGCGCGCTGGTCGGCAAGACCTCCAGCAGCAGCGGCGCCTGCGGTACCGCCAAGCTCCCGCTCGTCACCGCCGGCAAGCCCGACGAATCGCTGTTCCTACAAAAGCTCAGCGCCTCCCCTGCCCCAGCCTGCGGCAGCACCATGCCCCTCGCCAGCCCTCCACTCGGCGGCACCGACCCCGCACTCGTCGCCAGCATCCGCACGTGGATCTTGGAGGGTGCAACGAAGCCGGCAGGCTGCCCTTAGTCGCGGCTCGAGCAAGCGCGGACGCGGGTTCGATTCCCGCCGCCTCCACCAAGCAACGAATTGAAACGACTGCGATTTTGCGATCGAGGGCAACGAGGTCCCTGACCGAGGTCCCTGAGTTGTTGTCCGGTGGGCTCAACGGTACCGTCGACGGTGGTGCCCGCGCGACCTCTCGATCTGCGACTACGACCGCCGCCATTGAACCGCTGCGGGATGTGTGGCGCGGCGTTCGAGCCAAAGGCCGCAGGACGACTGACCACGTCGTCGCTCGAGGATTCTTCTGCAGCGCGGCCTGCTATCGCTCCACGAATCGTCGCCTTTCGGCCACTTGTACCGCCGCCGGCGCCAGCTTCGATTCCCGCCGCCTCCACCGAGTCACGAATTGGAACGACGACGTTTGTGGTCGAGGGAAACGAGGTCCCTTGGGTTCGGGCGAACCCGAGCCGCGAGCCGCGCCTGGCTGATCCCGCGGCATCAGTACCGACGTCGTGTTGGCGCGGCGATAGGGAACTTCGCGTCCGCAAGTGAAGGAATCGCAGCGAGGCGCCCAATAGGTCTGGGGTGCTATGCGATGACCAGAACCTCATGTATCGCTTCGCGCTCGGGCATCGTGCTCGTGGTCGGCATCCTGGGCCCGGGACGTTCGCGTCAAGGTGGCCCTCCAGTTGCAGGGGATCGGAACGGCTCGCTTGCTCGAACGAAGCCCGGGTTTGGAACGGGGGCAGAAGGCTGCCGCTCCCCGAAGTGATGGAGTTTCGAATGCGTCGCACCGTTCGTCATGCGTGTTTCAGTCTGATCCTCGTCGCTCAGATCGCCTTCTTGGCCGGCATTGCCGAGGCACAGACCAAGATCGCGTGCGTGGGCGACAGCATCACGGCGGATCCGGCCAGCTGGTGCGTGGTCCTCGACCAGAAGTTGGGCTCGGACTACGTGGTTCGCAACTTCGGGGTATCGGGCACGTGCGCGCTCAAGGGTTGCGATGCGCCCTATTGGTCGACCGCGCAATTCAAGTCGAGTCACGACTTCGGTCCTGACATCGTGATCATCATGCTCGGCACCAACGACAGCAAACCCAGCAACTGGAACCGAGGCAAGGGTCAATTCGCCGCAGACTACGGGGCGCTGATCGACAGCTACACGAGCCTCGCAACGCACCCGAGGGTCTACGCGATCATCGTGATTCCAGCGGGCAGGAACGACTGGGCGATCTCGGGGACGACGATCGCAAACGAGCTGAACCCGATCATCAAGCAAGTTGCGTTGGCCAAGATGATCACCACGATCGACGGCTTTGCCGCGTTCGGCGGAGCGATGTTCGATGCGAGTCTGTTCAGCGCTTCGGACCAAGTGCATCCCTACCCGAAGGGCCATCAGGTGCTGGGAAATGCCGTCTACGAGGTGCTGATATCATCGGGTGGTCTCGGCACCGGCGGCATGGGTGCGACCGGCGGCATGGGTGCGACCAGCGGCATGGGTGCGACCGGCGGCATGGGTGCGACCGGCGGCCCCGCGGCCACGGGCGGTGCGGGTGGCATGGGTGGCTCCGCCACGGGCGGAGCCACTGCCGGTGTTTCGGGCGCTTCGACCGGCGGCGCAGTCGCCGGCGCGGGCGGCGCCGTAGCCGGCGGCGGCAGCTCGAGCGTCACCGGCGGCAGCAGCGCGGGGAGCAGCGCCGCGGGCAGTGGCACGAGCAATACCGGCGGAGCGATCTCAACTGGAGCGGGCGGCAACGCCGCCGCGGCCGGCACCAGCGTTCTGAGCGATCCCGAGGCCGAAAGCGATGGCGGTGGCTGTCAGACGGCGGGCCGCGCCACGAGCAGCGGTCCGACGATCGTGCTGCTCGCGCTCCTCGCGATCGCGACCTCCAGACGGCGCTCCGGCGACCGGCCCGCGAGAACGACCTGGGTGAAGCGGGATCGATGAACCGAGATACCTCCATAGGGTTCAATTCCCCCCGCCCGACGCTGAGCGACGCACGTCGGCTTGCCCTACTCCGCTAAAGCCAGAATCACTGGCACCTGGCGGGGCGCCGGCTCCGATTCCCGCCGCCTCCACGCGCCGCCCGGTCGCCTGCAGCCACGTGGTCAGCGGGAGTGTCGGGACACTCTCGCGGCTGATGGAATCTTTCCCCTATTCTCCGCGCTCGAGCTCGTCGGGTGTCGGTTTCTGGAAGAACGCAATCCACGGTTTCATCATCTCTTCGGAGATATGAAAGGTCGTTGGCGAAAGTCGTCTCGTTCTTTCCGTGTCCAAAAGCCGTGTTCCCAACACGAGCGCGCGACTGGCCAACTCCCAAAGCAGCGCTTCAATGAGACTATGCCGGGCGTTATGCTCTGGCTCTTCTGCATCTTGCCCGAAGAGACGCAATTGCCATTCATCGGGCGTGAGTCGAAGCGCTGAGCGCTCATCTTCAAGCCTTCGCGCCAGCGTTGTCTTCCCTGAGCAAGGAAGTCCGACCATCAGGTGGAGAGTCGCCACGTCTAGTACTCCAAGAGTGCACTATAGGCCGCCTATCGGTCGGCTTTGGCATCAGCTGCGGCGCGGAGCGCCGTCACTCCCGAAGCTGCTCTGACCCGCCAAGTAGCGTGCGCGCTCGCCGGTTTTCGAAGCCGGTCGCCAACGGGAGAGCCCCCTCAATACGTCCAAACCACCGCGCATTGGCGTCCCCTCCCGTGGACACGTATTGGACACGCGCCACGTCTGGCCCGTTGCGCAGCTGCGAAGATTGAAGGATTCGCCGCGCGGCGCCCAACGTTCGTGATGACGCACGAGAAACTCGGCCGCGTTTCCCGAGACAGGGTGAGGTGGGCCAGCCTGGTGGCAGTCTGCGTGGGTGGGCTGGCCGCGTGTAGCGGGTCGCGAAACGCGGGCGGTGACGAAGGTGCGGGAACGGGCGGTAGCCAGCCAGCGGGAGGTAGCGGGGGATTGAATGCGTCAGGTGGATCGGCTGCGAATGGCGGCTCCACGAGCGGAGCTGCGAGCAGCGGTGGGATGTCCAATACCGGCGGCACTTCGGGGAGCGGCGGCGGGATCGCTTCCGGCGGACGG
>DATHEN010001242.1:0-2631 GCA_035318565.1 Polyangiaceae bacterium | reverse complement strand
TGCACCGCGCCCGCTGCGCGGAGTCTGAAAACCCCAAGCCAACTGGGCGGAACCGGCGGCGTCCGTCAACTTGCCGAGCCGCAGCCGCGCGCTCACCGTGTCGTGGTCCGTCAGTGCGAAGAACACGTCCGCCCCTCGCGGAGCGAGCTGCGGCGGCTCCACGTCACCCTGCACACGGCCGAGGTCCGTGACTTTACCGCGCGCTGCGTCAGCGGGCAGCGTGACGATGCGTGCGTGGGTTTGCTCGCCGGTGCTTTCGAGGGCCGCCACCGCAAAACCCTGCCCGAAGGCCACGGCGTCGCCGATTTCCACCGCGAAAGGCTGGGCGGGCTCGGGCTCTTCGGCGTCCACGCCGCTGCGCGGGCTGGCCTTGCCGATGGTGAAAAGTGAGCCGGACGCGCCGGACGCGAGGGGGCGACAACGGCCCGGCGCGGCGCGGGCAGGCGCCGGCGCGGAGGCGCTGGCCATGGGGCTCTCTCCCGTGTTACTGCCGCGTTTACAGCACGAGAGCGCGATGCACACGAGGCCCGTGCCCGCGAGGCGGAGTCCAGCGTGCCCGTGAACTCGCAGAGAGCACAGTACTTTCTGCACGCATACGGACTAGTCGCAGGCTCCGGCTTGGGCAAGTATGATCACGGCTTACCGACGTGATCGGCTCGCGGCTCCGTTTGCCATTTCCTCTTCAATGCCCAAGAGAGAACTCACCCGCCCCTACGAACCGAATGCGGCGCTCCGCAGGGTCTACGCACGGTTTTTCGAGAGCATTCAGGTGGACGAGGCATGGGTGCGAGAGGTGCGCCGCCTCGCCGCTCAGGGCAGCATCATTTACGTGCTGCGGAATCTGAACTTCATCGATTTCCTGGCGCTCGATCATCTGACCAAGCATCACGGCCTGCCGCAGATTCGCTTCGTGAACGACCTCGGCCTGTGGATCCTCAATCCGATGGGCAAGGGTTGGCTGAACGCGATCCTGCCGCCGCGCGGCGTGACGCCAGCAGACGAACTGGAAGACGCCATCGCGCACGGCGGCTCTGCAGCGCTGTTTTTGAAACGCCCACCCGGCGTGCTCGATCTCGCCGCCGGCGCGAGCGGGGGACGCGGCCTGAAAGAGGGCGATGAGCTGATGCGCACGCTGATCGACCTGCAGCGTTCACGCAAGAAACCGATCTTGCTCGTGCCGCAGGTGTTCGTCTGGACCAAAGCGCCGGATACGCGCGGTACGCACCCGCTCGATGTCCTGCTCGGGCCACGCGAATGGCCGAGCCCGATGCGCACCGTCGGCCAGTTTCTGTACAACTACAAACACGTTGCCTTGAAGCTCGGCGAGCCGGTAAACCTCGCCGACTTTCTGCACGCCTCCAACGGCGCCTCCGATGCCGTGCGCGTACGCCAGGTGACCTACGCCATGCTGCGGCGCCTCGAGCGCGAGCGACGCAGCGTCACCGGCCCGGCAGAAAAACCGCCCGATCGGGTGCGGCTCGAGATCGTGCGCAGCCCGAAGTTGCGCGCCGTGATCGAGGAGCTGGCGGGCGAGCGCCCCTCGGATCGATACCTGCTGACGGGCAAAGCGCTGAACATTCTCAAGGAGCTCCAGGCCACGCCCGACGCGGGAACCATCAAGGGCCTGGAAATGATTTTCCAGCGCATCTTTCACCGTATCTACGCGGGCATCGAATACGACAAGGCCGACATCGATCGCATTCGGGAAGCCGGCAAGCGCGGGGCGCTGGTGTTCTTGCCGAGCCACAAGAGCCACATCGATTATCTGATCCTGAGTTACGTCTTCAACGAAGAGAACCTGCAGCTTCCGCTGATCGCTGCGGGCGACAACCTCAACTTCTTCCCAGTCGGCGCGATCCTGCGGCGCGGCGGAGCGTTCTTCATCCAGCGCTCGTTCAAGGGCGATCGCCTGTACGGCGCCGTGCTCGACGCCTATCTGCGGCGTATCTTGCGAGACGGCTACCCGATCGAGCTGTTTCTCGAGGGCGGGCGTAGTCGCACCGGCAAGCTCTTGCCGCCGAAGTTCGGCCTGCTGCGCATGCTGGTCGACGCAGCGCTGACCTCGCACTCGGGTCCCGTGTACTTCGTTCCCGTGAGCATCGGCTACGAGCGCGTGGTGGAAGCGCAGAGCTACGAGCGCGAGCTTTCCGGCGGGGAAAAGCGCAAAGAAGACGCCAAGGGCTTCTTGAAGAGCACCGAAGTACTGCGCCACCGCTACGGCCGTATCAACCTGCAAATCGGCCAGGTTTTGACGGTGCAGGACACAGCGCTCGAGCTCGAGCTCGATCCCGACGCGAAGCTCACGCCCCCGCAGTCGCGCGCCGTGGTGACGCGACTCGGCAACCGCGTCATGGACGAGATCAACCGGGTCACCGCGGTGACTCCGGGTGGCCTCACGGCGCTCGCGCTCCTGACCCACGAACGCCGCGGCCTCTCGCACGAGGAGCTGATCGATCGCTCGAGCAAGCTGCTCGCCGTGATGCACAAGCTCGACGTACGCGCGACGCCCACTGTCCAGACCTCCTCCGGCGCACTGCGCCCGGAAGCCATTCGTGAAGCGGCGCAGATGTTCATCGACGCCGACATCATCGAGGCGCACTTTCCCGACGAAGCCGAGGCGCGCCGGCACGA
>DATHEN010001241.1:0-3425 GCA_035318565.1 Polyangiaceae bacterium | reverse complement strand
ACAGCGATGTGATGCGCCGTGGCTGCTTCACCGAGACCCTGGCGAAGTGGAGGGAGCAGGCACGCTTGCCGCCGCTCCTGTGGCAGCACGATGCGAAGCAGCCGCTCGGCCCGCACACCCTGATGCGTGAGGACGACAAGGGTCTCTATGTCGAGGGCCGACTGCTGATCGACGATGTGCCACAGGCCAAGACCGCCCACGCGCTGCTGCTGAACAAGGTCATCGACGGGATGTCGATCGGCTTCGACTACGCCGCCGACGGCATGGAGTACGACGGCAAGACCAACGTCTGGAACATCACCAAAGTGGATCTGTGGGAGAACAGCCTGGTGACGTTCCCGGCCAACACCGACGCGCGAGTGGATGACGTGAAGTCAATCCTCGCCGGCGGGCGACTCCTCACCCTTCCCGAATTCGAGGACCTGCTGCGTGAGCACGGGTTCTCTCGAAAGCAGGCCAAGCACGCCGCTGGCCTGGGCTATCGGTCCCTCCTGCGTGATGCCGGCGAGATCCCTCTGCGTGATGCTGAGGACAGCGAACAGGCGATTGATCTGTCTCCTATCCTTCGTTATCTAGAGGATCACGACCATGGAAAATTTAAGCCCGGAGCTCAAAAAGCAGATCGGTGACATTCTCGACGCGCTGAAGCAGAAAGACGCTGCCGTTGCGGAGTGGATGAAGAAACACGAGGAAGACCTCAAGACCTTCGGTAAGGTACAGGAGGGCACCAAGGACACGATCGCCGAGCACACCAAAAAAGTGGCGGAGCTGTACGGTCAGTTGCACGACACGCAGCAGAAGCTTGCCACGCTGGAGCAGACAGGCCCGAAGCGGGAGCTGACGATAGGTCAGCAGCTGATTGCCGCCGAAGGGCTCAAGGAATTTTGCGCAAAGGCTCGCAGCGGTCGCGTCTCCTTTCGCCACGCCGTGAAGACCATCACCTCGATCGCAGGCTCCGCCGGCGCCGGCATCTGGTCGACGCGCTTGCCCGGTGTCATCGAGGAACCGCTGCGACCACTCTCGATTCGCGATCTGCTCGCGACTGGCACCACCGACAGCAACCTGATCGAGTGGATCCGCGAGCTCGTGCTCACCAACAACGCCGATGTCGTGAGCGAGGGCGCGGTGAAGCCCGAGTCCAACATCACGTACGAGCGCCAAGACGTGCCGGTGCGCACGATGGCGCACTGGATCCGTGCCAGCAAACAAGTGCTCGCGGACTTCAAGCTGCTGATGTCACTCATCGATGCACGCATGCGCTGGGAGCTGCGGATCAAGGAAGAGGACCAACTGCTGTTCGGGGACGGTACCGGTGAGAACCTGCTCGGCCTGGTGCCGCAGGCGACGACGTACAACACGGCGCTGAACGTCGGTGGCGATACGATGATCGACACCATCCGGCATGCGATCCTGCAGGTGCGTCTCGCGTTCTACCCGGCCAGCGGTATTGTCATGAGCCCCACGGATTGGCACAACCTTGAGCTGACGAAAGACAACGAGAACCGGTACCTGATGGCGAGCCCGAGCGCGCGCACCCCGCCGATGGTGTGGGGCCTGCCGGTGGTCGAGTCCGACGGCATGCACAAGGGCAATTTCATGGTTGGCGCGTTCCGCCTGGCTGCGATGTTGTTCGACCGTGAGGAGGCCGGCATCCTGATCAGCACCGAGGATCAGGACAACTTCATTCGCAACCTGGTGACGATCCTGTGTGAGGAGCGGATCGCCCTGGCCGTCACCCGTCCGCAGGCCTTCGTGTACGGCGCCTTCCCGGCTGGCTCCACGACCTGAGCTCGAGCACCTCCGGCCCGGACGCGGACTAGCCGCCCGGGCTGGGGTTCTCTCGGAGACCCACCATGAAAGTCAAAGCACTGAAGTCGTTTCAGAGCCGGGCCTACGGGTTCATCACCGCCGGCTCCAAGTTTAATTGCGAGCCGGGCTATGCGCGCGATCTGGTCCGCAACAAGCTCATCGAGATCTTGGAGGACACGCCCGGCCCAAAAGACAACAAGGCGGTGCCGGCGGCGCCGGCGAGGAAGCAGCCTACGGCACCTGTGCCGGGCGCTGGCGTGGTGGCACCGCCATCCTCCTTGGAAGCGGACCTAGCCTCACGGCTGCTGACGTCGACGCCGTCCGTGCCTGGCGCGCGGCGGGGCAAGCCGCGGATCGTGACGTCGGGGGCGCGGCCCGCAAAGTAATCGCGATCAACACCACCTGGCGCGCGGCGCCCTGGGCGGATCTGCTGTACGCGTGCGATGCGGCTTGGTGGCAGCTGTACTTCAAGGATGTAGCAGTGCAATTTCAAGGTGAGCTGTGGACGGTGTCGGAGGCGGCGCGGGATCGCTACGGGCTGCAGTGGGTGCAGGGTATCGACGCTGGCGGACTATCCAACAATCAGCACAGCATCCACACCAACAAGAATTCCGGCGCTCAGGCGATTGCGCTCGCGGCGCTGTTCGGCGCCACCCGCATCGTGCTGCTCGGCTTCGACATGGGCCGCATCAACAACCGGACGCATTGGCACGGCGATCATCCCAAGCCGCTCGGCAACGGCAATCGCTATGCGACGTGGATTCGTGCGATCGACACCATGGCCGCACCGCTCCGGGCCGCCGGCATCGCGGTGGTGAACTGCTCGCGGCACACTGCGCTCAAGTGTTTCGACCGACGCCCGTTGGAGGCCGTGCTATGACGTTGCCGATCGTGTTGAGTGAGCAGAAGACGCTCGCCGCGTGCAGCCAGTTCAGCTTGGCGCGCTTCGGCGATGGCGAGCTCAGGTTGGCCACTGGCGGTGACTGCAGCTCGCAGCGAGGGCACCCTGCGCTCGCGCGCGAACTGGCGGGCATCCTGGCGCGCTATCAAACCGGCCTGGTCGTAGGCATTCCCAACTTCGCGCACGGGCCGCGCACCAAGAACTGGGCACCGTATGCGAGCGGCAAATTCGCCAATCTCTATCACCAGCCGCTGTACGGCAGCAGCTTTGTATCTCGACCGGACAACGCGCCAAGCATCGACACCCCTGAATATTGGGCGCAGGTGCGGGCGCTGTGGGCGGGCAAGGACATCACGCTGATGGGGGGCGATGACAAGTCGCTGACGGCGGAGATGATGCCGGAGGCGCGCTCAGTACGCGTGGTGCGTGGCCCCTCACAGCACGCCTATGCGCAGATCGATCCGCTCGAGGAGCAGATCGGCCGGCCGAGTGGCACCGTGATTCTCTGCTTGGGCGCGACGGCAACGTGCCTGGCGGCACGACTGCATGCCAAACACGTGCATGCCCTGGACCTTGGCCACATCGGCATGTTCATGCGTCATGCCGGCGCCTATCGCTTCGGCGCCGATGACCTGGTCTCACCTGCGTACCGCGAGCAGCTGCAACGCAAGCACCAGGGCATGCGGTGGGGCAAGAGCGGCGCCTCGCACGCGTC
>DATHEN010001240.1:0-9503 GCA_035318565.1 Polyangiaceae bacterium | reverse complement strand
GCCAGCGACGTGACCTCGAACGCATCGCAGATCGCAGTGTCGACCGGGAAGACGACCGAGCGCGCGCTCTTCGCGAGCGACGAGAGCCGCGTGCCCAGTGCCTCGCTCGCTCCGAGCTCCGCAAAGCTCGCCCGCCACGCGGGCGCGAAGCGAAAGCGAAGCGCGAGCGCTACCCCGAGCCCCAGCGCCTCCGCGCCGAACAGCCGCCAGCGGGAAGCTAGCGTTATTGCGGGTTTATCTGCTCGAGGCCACAGCTCGAGCGCGAGCACGAACAGCGGCGCCAGCACGAGCGCCGTCTCTTTGGTGAGCGCCCCGAACAGCAGAGCCGCGAACACCGCCGCAGCATTCCTCCGAACATGAAAGACCACGAGCGAAAGCAGCGCGACCGTAAGCATCGATTCCGATCGAAACGCGATCGCATTGGCAACCAGCGACGTCACGGGATGGACTGCAAACAAGAGCCCCGCCCAGAAAGCCGCGCGACGCGAGACACCCAGGTGCTCGGCGCAAATAGCCGTGAGGACGGACGCCCCTCCGTGAAAGAGCAACGTCATCGCATGATGAAGAACCGGACCGTTGCCGAGCGCGGCCTCGACGGACAATGACAATGCCGTGACGGGCCGGTAAAAGCCGGTCCCCGCAAAGCTCTGCGCGAACAATGCTAGCCAGTCACGCGGGCGGGCGAGCGCGAGGCCAGCTTCGATGTGCGCGTGATCGAGCCAAATGAAGCCGCTCCAGAGCGCCGGAGCATGACTGAGCAGCGCCGCCACCCCGATCAAGACGAGTGCACGCATCCGGGACGACACCTTACATCAATGTCACTCTTGCCTTTTCAGAAAACCGAGTCACGCAGAGTGCGAGATTTGGTCTTTGAAATTTGCCAAGAGCGTTACACAGCGCGGCGGGTAGGGGTGTTACTTCGCTCGTTCAACGGCGTGCGCGTGGCGCCGTCGTGCGAGCTTGCACGCTACCGAGGAGGATGAACAATGTGGCGCTTCGGAGAAAATCTTACGTTCGCCAAGAAGTTGGCGCCTTGGGCCATCGCCCTTTCACTGCCGTTTGCCTGTTCCACACAGGTGCCCAATGAGAGTATCGAACAGACCGCCGCTGGGTTGACTACCACCATTGGGGTCAATGCAGATGCGCACGTCCGATCGGGCTCGCCGAGCACCAACTACGGCACCGCCACGACCTTACTGGCGGACGGCGACGATGGCGGCTCGACCCTGCAGACCTTCATCCGCTTCACGGTTCCGACAGGCCTCACGGGCATCACGAACGTGAAGCTGCGCTTACGCGTCGCGAACACCACCGCCGGGGCGTACAACGTCAGCCGCGTCTCGAACACGACCTGGGGCGAAACCAGCATCACCTGGAGCAACAAGCCGGCGATCGGCACAGTCGTCACGAGCTTTCCGAGCGCCACTTCCGGCACCTGGCTCGAGCTCGACGTGACCAGCGTTGCTTCTACGCCGGGTGCGGCGGTGTCGCTGGCGATCGTGTCGGCCGGCAGCACCGATGGCGTCGATTTCGACTCCAAAGAGGCCACGGCCGCAAACCGTCCTCAGGTCGTCATCACCTCGGGCGGCGGTGGAACGGGCGGAACCGGCGGAACCGGCGGCTCTCCCGGTACCGTGTCCACGGATGCCAACTTGAAGATTATGTTCGCTGGCGACACAGCCGACGGCACGAGCTGGGGCAGCGTCCTGCAGCTCGCGCTCAACGAAGGCGCTCACGCCGTCGTCACGGCAGGCGACATGACCTACGACTCGGATCCCGCCGGTTGGTGGTCGCGGACCGAGAGCGTGGTCGGCCAGACGTATCCGGTGTTCATCGCGCGCGGCAATCACGACGACAGCTCGTGGTCCGGTTTTCTGGCCGAAGCGGCCAACCACCTCGGCGGCGCCGCTCGCACGGCCGGGCCGCACAACGCCGCTTACAAGACCGTCTTCCGCGGTCTCGCGCTGGCGACGATCCGGCTCGGTGACACCGACACGACGCTTGGCAATCTCCTGTCGGGCGACAACCACATCTGGCGCGTCTGCAACTGGCACCAGAACCAGGCCGCCATGCAGGTCGGCAGCAAAGGCAACGAAATGGGCTGGGCGGTCTACGAAAAATGCCGGCAGCTCGGCGGCATCATCGTCACGGGGCACGAACACTCCTATTCGCGCACCAAGACACTCACGAACATGACGAGCCAAACCATCGCTCCGACCTGCGCGAGCGGCAGCAGCTTGTGTGTCGGCCCCGGCAGAACATTCGTGACCGTTGCGGGCGTGGGCGGCGTCGGTGTTCGCAATCAGGATCGCTGTCTACCCACGGCGACGAGCGCACCGTTTCCGTCACTCAACACGACGGATCCGAGCTGCCCGATCTGGGCATCCATTTACACCAGCGACCAGGGCGCCACGTTCGGCGGTCAGTTCCTCGTCTTCAACGTAGACGGCAACCCCAAGAAAGCACGCGGCTATTTCAAGAACGTTTCCGGTCAAACCATCGATTCGTACACGATCTTCGCGGACTGAAAACGCCGGAACGGCAGGCTGCGGAGCTCGGCCGCGTCGAGCTCCGCGCGCGAGGCTAGTCGTAGAAGAACTGTATTCGCGTATCGACGCTGCCGAAACGCAAGCGCTCCAAGTCGCAGCCCTCGCGCAGGACCAAAGTGGTGCCAAGAGCCGGCTTCTCCGCGCCGCCCATGGGATGAACACACAAGCCGCTCGCGCTGTGGCGCAAGCTCCCTTTGAGCGTGACCTCGAACGCTTGGGCTGGCCCACCGCAAGCGCTGGAATAAACGAGCGGCGTGGCGGTCGGCGGGTTCGTCCCGCCGCTGCTCGGATTCAGACATTTGCCCCTGTAACTGATGCTGCCATTCGCCGCAAAGACGTGCTTTTCAAGCTGCCCCGCGCTGTTCGTCAGCAAGCTGTCGCCCAGTACCGCGACAGTTTGATCCGGTGGGGTGGCGCCACTGAGAGTCTGCGGCATGATGCGCAAACCGCCAACGTGGGCCGGCCAAAACGACCCGTCCGGGTGTGCGATCAGCGGTTTGAACTGCACGCCCTGATCGCAGCCTCCCCAAAGGATCAGCTGCGCCATCTCGGTCCAGACCAGCCCAGGCTGTAGACACCGGTCGCTCGCAACGTGCAACAACTGGCGGCCGTACGCCTGAAACTGCGTTGCTGGCGAAGCGCAGTCCCGCGTGAGCATCAGCTCTCCGCCGTTCGGGGCAGGGTTGTCTCTCGGCTGCAGACACTTCCCACTGGATGTGTGTCGGAGCTGTCCGGTTGGAGTGAACTCGAACTTGTTCGTGACTGAAGTCTGCTTACAGTCCAGCTTCAGAAGCACACCGGTGTTGTCCGTGGTGTTCGGCATCGAGTTCGTGGGCTTGATGCAGAAGCCTCCCGAAACTTGCAAGGGCAGGCCGCGTTCTGGACCGTAAAGGTTCGCCACATTGAAAGCGTCGACAGACGTGAAGCCGGGTGAGCCGACGCAGTTGGCCATGTTCGTGTAAGTCCCGTCCGTTTCACTCCTCCACGATTGGTCACCTGGTGGGGCGTGCGAATCGGATGTTTGGCACACCACGGCCTCCGCGAATGAAAGTGCATGTCCGAACTCGTGAACGGCGTTGCCCCGGATGCACTCCATGTCGTCGTGGCCGCCTGGGCAAGCATCTGGGTGCATATTGATATTGATGCGACTAGTGCACCGCATGTGATCTGAGGTTGAATTTTTTGAGGCATGCTTCGTCTGCCGGAGCATGCGGAAAGTTCAGGTGAGTGCAGCCCAGCGCAGGGCATTGGAAAGGTTGCTCAGCAGGCGTTCGCTGAACGCTGGACACGCGAGCCGGGTGCGCGTGGTGCTGCTCAGCGCGGACGGCATGCGGGCCGGCGACATCGCCGAGCGCGTCGGCATCACGGCGACCCACGTGTCGAGAATCCGAAGGAGGTTCGCAGAGGCCGGCGTTGGAGGTCTCGAGGAACAGCCCAAATCGGGTCGCAAGGATCACGCGGTTCCCGCGGACACGATCGAACACATCGTGCAAACCACGCTCTCGCCTCCACCACCGGGACGAACGCGATGGACGACGCGACTGCTGGCGCGCAAGTTCGAGCTGACGAGCGCGACTATCTCGAAGATCCTGCGCGCAAACGGCCTGAAGCCGCACTTGATACGAACGTACAAGGTGAGCCGTGATCCGGCGTTCGCGGCGAAGGTCAAAGACGTGGTCGGGCTCTACCTCAATCCGCCCGAGAACGCGATCGTGGTCAGCGTCGACGAAAAGACGTCGATCCAGGCGTTGGAGAGGAGCCAGCTGCCGCTTCCTCTTCGTCAGGGCCGCGCTGCGCGCCACACGCATGACTACAAGCGGCACGGCGTGCTGGATTTGTACGCGGCCCTGAACATCGCGACGGGCGAAGTGGCTCACGCTTGCACAGACACCCATACCAGCGCCGACTTCTTGGGTTTCATGAAGCAGGTCGCGCGTCTTCATCCCAAGCGCGCCCTGCACGTCATCCTCGACAACTCGTCGACGCACAGCACACCGGCAATCAGAAAGTGGCTCGAGCAGCACCCGCGCATTCACTTCCACTACACTGCGACCAGCGCGTCGTGGCTGAACCAAGTGGAAGGATTCTTCGGCATCCTTGCCAAACAAATCTCTGCGCGCCACTGATTTTCTCAGCAAGAAACAATTGCGCGAACACATCGCCGCGTACATCGCCGGATGGAACAAGGAGCCGACGCCATTCATTTGGACCAAGCCCGCCGCGGCAATCATCCGCAGCCATCGTCGAGCTCTTGCGCGTATCTCATAAGCGGTGCACTAGTCCCGTTGGTTTGCCCCAGCGTCAGGGGCGCAGACCTGGGGGTGAGCCTGTAGACCGGAGTCAGGCGAATCCCGGTCGAGCTCGTTCGGCAGGGGGACCATGCACCGTTGGCGTCCAATGGAAAGTCGAGACCGGAGCGGGCGCCCCAGGTTGCGGTCACGGCGAATTGCACCTGAAATTTCTCCAGGTGATACTGCGAAGCACTTCCCTCCCAGCACACTGGAATCGAACGGATCGGCCAGACGCCAGCGTTGCGGTACGCAAGCGACGCGGATGAGCTGCTCGCGGCCGCCGAAGAGCCCTCCGGATCCCAATCGGCGGAGCCGCATCCAGGAAGGAGGACGACGCAGAGCCAACGCAGGGATGTGATTCGTTTCAGCATGACGGCGCAACCCGCAGATCGTGTGCCGCCAAGAGCGATCGCTGGTGCGACGGGATTTGTCGTGCAAAACGTGGATGTGCCAGGTGAAAGCGGGCAACGTCGAGTGCCAAATCTGGCAGTCCACGTCGGGGTGAATCAAGGTAGCGATACACCGCGATACAGAGTCGATGCGCGATCGAGATTCACCGGCTGCGCTTCCGGAAGCAGCCGCCGCTGAGGACCAGCCGCATCCGCGAGCCGAGCTACGCCGTCGGCGTCGCAGAATAGGTGCGAGGCACAGCGGATTGTAGCAGCGAAGCTGGAGGTTTTCTGGGTCGTGCGGGCCGCCGTTCGCGTAGGGCGTGCGCACGACGATTTGGCGGCGGAGCAAGACTTCGGGCGAGATCACATGGCGAAGATGAGAGGCGAGCCGGCCGGCGACCGAATTGCGCCGCGCTGGCGCGGGTCTTCGGCGGGTGCGGGCCGGATCGAAACGAGCACTTCGACGTCGTCGCCGCCCGGGTGAACACGGCCCCCTGCGCGACGCTCCGAGACGACTCGTTACAGGATGGCCCATGCGCGTTGTCGTGACGGCACATGTCTACCCGCGCCTGCGCTGAAGCTGCAGCGAGGTTTGCCGACGCGCCCGTTCCTGCGGGGCTCACTCAAACAATCACACAGGAACGAGGGTCTGGATCGTTGCCTGAGCTGCACGCACCACTTCGAGTGCGACCTCTTCCGGTAGAGCTGGCGGCGGTTCCTCGCAAGCACTCTGGCCGTTTGGCGAGCGGGCGGCTAGTCTTGTCCGTCATGTCGAACCCCACCGCGACCCTCGAGACTTCGCTCGGTAACATCGTGATCGAGCTGTACACGGACCAGATGCCGCTGACGGCGAACCACTTCCTGAAGCTCGCCAAGAGCGGCTTCTACGATGGTCTGCATTTTCACCGGGTCATAGACGGCTTCATGCTCCAGTTCGGTTGTCCGCACAGCAAGGATCCGAAGAGCCGGCTGGCGGGTACGGGCGACGCGCCCGGAGGCACGATCCAGGACGAGCATCCCCCGAACGCAAAGCTGTCCAACGAGCCCGGTACGCTCTCGATGGCGAATACCGGCGAGCCCAACAGCGGGAGCTGCCAGTTTTTCGTCAACACCGTGCACAACTCTTACCTGGACTGGTTCAGCGCCGGCTCCTCGAAGCATCCCGTCTTCGGCAAGGTGGTGAGCGGCATGGATGTGGTGCAGAAGATCGAAAAGACGCCTACGGACGGCGATGATCGACCGAAAACACCGGTCAAGATGCTGCGCGTGACGGTGAACGAAGGCTGAGCACAGCGAGCGAAGCTCCGAGTGCGTCAGCGCCGCCCACCGAATGTGTTCGGGTCCCAGGCGTCGAACGCTGTCGGAGTCTGCGTGGGTCGAGGCGTGCGACGTGGCGCGTTGGGCGCATTGGGCGCATTGGGCTCTTTGGGTGTCGTTGCTTTGCGCTCCACCGTTGCTGCGGACGCAGCGGAAACTACGACGTCGCGGGTGGCTGCTGGAGCGATCGGGCGTTCGCCGATGGGCAGCGCTGGCGCGCTCCGCTCGACGGCGCTCGGCGTGGCGGAAATGACGAGACTTTCGCCGGGCGGCGTCACCGGTTGAAGGCGCGTTGGCTCTGCTGTGCTCTCGTCGGCGAAGGAGAGCCAGCCGATGGCCAGGGCGGTGAGCACGAGCAGCGCTCCTCCCAGCGCGATGCGTTGCGGGCGCCCGCGGGGGAGACCGGGAATCGGGGTATCGAGCTCCAGGGGTGGCGGCACCAAGCTGAGGTCCGTGGCTTCGTGCGCTGGTGGCGGCTCGCCGGAGTCGGCGCCGGACGCCGCGGATGGCTCGGTCGAGCCGGCGCGTGTTGGCGGGGCGCGCGATTCGTAGCCCGGCGGTGGAATTGCAGGGCGAGCTGGCGAGAGCGTCAAATCGGAGAGGGACATGCCTTCGATTTCGGCAATGCGCCGCGCTCGCCGGTGCAAGGTGGGGCCCGTGACCGCTTCGACCCAGCGTCCCACTTCCATGGCGCCGATCGGAGCGACCACGAGCTCCAGCGCCTCGGCCATGCTGGCCGCCGTGCGGAAACGATCTCTCGGATCGGAGCTCAACGCGCGGAGCGTCAGCGCGTCCAGGTCCTTGGGCAGGCCGGGAACGAGCGTACTCGGAGGTTCAGGGACCTGATTCAACACGCGCTCGATGGCCTCTGCGGGCGATGCAAACGCGTACAGACGCCGGCCCGTCAAGAGCTCCCAGAGCACGACCCCCGCCGCGAAAATATCGGCGGCGCGATTCGAGGGCTCGAAGCGGAGCTGTTCCGGTGCGATGTAGCCGAGCTTGCCTTTGACGACGTTGATCGTCGTTTGAGTGCGTGAAGCGGCCTTGGCGATGCCGAAGTCCACGACTCTCGCCACGCCGTCCAGGCCGACCAGGATATTCTGCGGGGAGATGTCGCGATGCACGATCTCGAGCGGCTCGCCATCTTCACTCGTGGCTTCATGGGCCGCATGCAGGCCGAGCAGAACTTCGATCAGGATCGAACAGGCGATCGGCGCCGGCACTGGCGCGGGGCGGGTCTTCAGCAAGTGAGCCAGCGACTCGCCGTGCACGAACTCCATGACGATCAAGAGCTCACCGTCCATGGCGACGACATCGAGCGGAGCGACGACGTTCGGGTGACGCACGCGTGAGGCCAGGCGCGCCTCATCCATGAACATCGCCACGAAGTTTGGATCGCCGGCGTACTGTGGGTGCAGCTGTTTGATGGCCACGGTGCGCGAGAAGCCGGCTGCACCGCACAAGCGACCGATGCGCACGGTGGCCATGCCTCCGGACGCGATCGCATCGAACATCAGATAGCGACCCGCCAAGCGTACTGGTCTCGTCTCATTCACAGGGACCTCCCGCGGCTGCGTCCCCACGCCGCGGCGCCCCTCTGGCCCCGCTCTTCCTTCGTTCCAATTCAGATACGCGGCAACCGCCGAGTTGGATTTGTCATGGGGGCGGCGGGATATCCGCGACGCACGGCGGCTCCGTGCCCGTGGCGTGCCCGCAATGCAGGTCTGGATCCACCGCTGCCACGGTGGTGTGATAGAGCCGGCATTGCACCGAATCCCCCTCCCGGATCGCAATATTGAAGTCGCCTGCGTTCGGGATTTCGCTACGGCAGCTTTCCCGGCAGTGACCCAGGTTGTCGAATCGTTCGTCGAACTGGCGCGCACAGTGCCGCATCAGCAGCACGCAATAGCTCTCACAATCTTCTCCGCATTCGCCGGAGCCGGTGCGAGTGCTGCCGCCTGGCCCCGCGATCGGGCAGTGTGTCTCCGGCTCTGAAGGTTCTTTTTCGGCGTTGTGCAGACGGCAATGAATGGTGTTGCCGAATACGTCGCCTGGATTTCCTGCCGGCAGCGCTTCGCAGTTCTTCAAGCAAATCGCGCTCGAGGCGTACACGGCGTATTCGCCGGTGCAGGCGCTCAGGACCGTGGAGCAGTATTTCTCGCAAAGGCTGGGAGCTCGAGCGTCTGCGCCGGAGTCGAGCTGTGGATCGAGCTCGGCCGGTTCGATATCGAGCGCATCGACGCAGGCACTCGGTAGCGTCGCTGCCAGTAGAACACCCACCAGGGTCTGTCGCGCAGGCTTGAGCAGCATGACTCAGAACCGCGCCTGCACATGCGCTTGCATGCGAGCTGGGTCCACTTCGACGCTCACGGAAGCTACGTTCGGTGTTGGGCTGGACGGAGCCGTGAGGACGAGGATCGCTGCCGATAGCAGCAGTATTCCGCCCCCCGCGAGCGCATAGCCGGAAGCTTTTGCCAGCTCCCGAGCCTGGTTGCGTCTCTCGATCCCCTCCGGCGTACAGAAGCTCTCGGTGCGGCAATACTCTGTCTGCAAGGACTCTTGGTTCTTGGACTTTGCCTTCAGCGCCAGCACTCCGCTGACGGCCAATCCCGCCAATCCGAAGCCACCCACGGTCAGCCCGAGGACTCGCTGACCCGTACCCGTGCTGCCCGGTTTCGCATCTCTGAGTGCGTCTCCCGCGGGAAGGGTTACCGATCGTGCGGTGCTCGAGGACGGGGTCGCGCTTCGATTCGATTCAGCGTTGCCCGCGCTCGGCTCGCGTGAACGTTTCAGGGGCGGAACTTTCAAGGTCGTGGTTGCTGCGTTCGCATCGATCGAAACGAGCTGCGTCCAAGGCAGATGGCCCGGAGCCAGCGCGTTGAAGCGATGCTCTCCGGGGTCGATCGGAATCTCGACCCCGTACAGCGGCGCTGCCACCAGGCTGCCGTCTTGTC
>DATHEN010001239.1:0-4342 GCA_035318565.1 Polyangiaceae bacterium | reverse complement strand
GTCAACGGCATCTATGCGGCAAATCGCCCGGACAACCCCAGCATCCCGGCGTACCTGGTGTTCGACGCGCGTTACCGGCGCAGCTACCCTATGGGTCCGCTCGGGCCTTCCAAGTTGCAGCCGGACAGCGCCATCGCCGGTCGCCTGAAAAAGTCCGGCTTCCTGAAGAAGGCGAGCTCCCTGGGCGGCCTCGCCGAAAAGATCGGCGTGGATGCGCACGGCCTCGAGCAAACGGTGCAGCGCTTCAATGAGCTCGCGCGGAGTGGGCGGGACACGGACTTCGGTCGCGGCGAGAGCCTGTACGACCGCTACTACAGCGATCGAAAAATTACTCCGAACTCGTGTCTCGCGCCGATCGAAGCCGCGCCCTTTTACGCGATCGAGGTGTACCCCGGAGACCTCGGAACCAAAGGCGGGTTGGTCACCGACGCTCAGGGTTCTGTACTCGACGAGCGCGGATCGGCCATCGCCGGACTTTACGCCACGGGCAATTGTTCGGCTTCGGTCATGGGTAACAGTTATCCCGGAGCGGGCGGTACCATCGGACCAGCCATGACTTTCGGCTACCTCGCCGCGCAGCACGCCGTGGGAACGCTTGCGAAAACGTCGCGGCAAAGCATCGCCAGCGCGGCAGAATAAGGAAACCATGCAGCGTTTCAGGGACAAGATCGTGCTCGTGACCGGAGCAGCGTCCGGCATCGGTAAGGCTACGGCGCTGCGTCTGGCCGAAGAAGGCGCGAGCGTCGCGTGCGTGGACATCGACGGCGATGCCGCCGCCCGCACGGCCGAGGCCATCACGGCGTTGGATCGCGCCGCGCTCGCGCTCTCCTGTGACGTGTCGAACGAGGCTGCCGTTCAGGCAGTGGTCGAGCAAGTGGTGGCACGCTTCGGCAAGCTCGACGTGCTCTGCAACATCGCCGGTATCCTGCGTTCGGATCACACGCACGAGCTGAAGCTGGACGATTGGCAGCGCGTATTGAGCGTGAACCTGACGGGCACGTTTCTGATGTGCCGCGCAGCCATTCCGCATCTGCTCAAGACGCGCGGGAATATCGTGAACATGTCGTCCACGGCGGCGCTGGGCTCGCATCCCTGGATGGCAGCGTACGCGGCGTCCAAGGGAGGCATTCTGTCGATGTCGCGCGCGCTGTCCGTCGAATACGTCAAGCAAGGGCTGCGCGTGAACGCGATCTGCCCGGGCGGCATCAAGACCGGGCTGCATCAGAACTTTTCACTGCCCAAGGGCGCAGATTTCGATCTCTTGAAGGGCGCGATTCCATTCGTGGAGTTCGTGGGACCGGAGCAGATCGCGGCGGCCGTCGCCTTCGTGGCGTCCGACGAGGCCTCGTACATGAACGGCGAAGAGATCCGCATCGACGGCGGAGCGATGTCATGAGCATGCCCTCCGGTATCGGCGTCATCGATCTGATGCTGAACATTCCGGGGGAAGACAACAGCGGCTGGTACGACTTCATGAAGCCGCTGTTTCTGGACGCCGAGAGCCGGCAGCAATTCGAGATGCCGGCTCAGTACATGTTCAAGAACATCCCTTCGGCCGGCAAACAGGACGACTACATCGCGTACACCGTCGCCGAGATGGACAAGTTCGGCATCGAGCGCGCCATGTTCGGCGTCGACGACGGCAACGAAGTGGCGATTTCCGCGCTGAAGCGCTTCCCCGAACGCTTTTTCTGCTCGTACCACGCCAACCCGAATGGCGGCATGGACGAAGTGCGCAAGATCGAGCGCATGAAGCGCGAGTTCGGCATCAAGGCGGTCACAGCCTTTCCGTCCGGCCTGTGCCCGCAGGTGCCGATCGACGACAAGAAGTGGTACCCGATTTACGCGAAGTGCGTGGAGCTCGACTTGCCGTTCGCCTGCTGCGTGGGCGTGCCCGGGCCGCGTTTGCCGATGGCTCCGCAGAAGGTCGAGCTGATCGACGAAGTGTGCTGGTTTTTTCCCGAGCTCAAGTTCGTGATGCGCCACGGAGCCGAACCGTGGACCGACCTGGCCGTGAAGTTGATGCTCAAGTACCCGAACCTCTCGTACATGACGAGCGCGTTCGCGCCCAAGCACTACCCCAAAGCCATCATCGACTACGCCAACACGCGCGGCGCCGACAAGATCCTCTACGCCGGCTACTTCCCCATGGGCCTCTCACTGGAACGCATCTTCCGCGAGCTCCCGGACGTGCCTTTTCGGCCCGAGGTTTGGCCCAAGTTTTTGCGCGAAAACGCGCTCCGCATCTTCTCGCTCTAGCGCGGCGCGGTTGCCCTGCACGTCGTGGCAACGTTCACAGTCCGCGTCGTGGCGACGTTTCACAGGAAGGCGGTAAGCCGGGAAGGGTGCAGCGTTGAAAATGGCGCGGTCGTCGCTGGAATTTTGGGTTGAACTTTGCGCGCCGCTCGTCGTCGCTCAAACGACGCGGACCGGCCGAAGCGGTCACGTCGTTTGAGCGCCGGCCCGTGCCGGCCAGTAATCAACCCCTGTACAGTAAGTGACGTGACCTCGGTGTAGTTGTGCCGAGCAACCCCGAAGTCTTCCCGGCTTCCCGCCTTCCTGTTTCTGGTCACAAGGTCGCTCACGCGCTGCCGTTACGAGGCCGCTCAGGGCACTCGGCACGAGCTCGGCGAGAGCGAGAATCAGAGCGTCTGGACGGCCCGAGTGAAACGTGTTCTACTCGAGAAATGCGCAGCCGATTCGTCATACCGCCTATTCCGGATGGTTGGTTTCAAGTTGCCTATTCGGACGAGCTCGAGCCAGGTCAAGTCCTGCCGCTCAAGTACTTCGATCGCGACCTGGTGCTGTTTCGAACTGAAGACGGGCAAGCCAAGGTGCTCGACGCTTTCTGTCCTCACCTGGGCGCGCACCTCGGCTACGGCGGCAAGGTCGAAGGCTCGTGTATCCGCTGTCCGTTCCATGCGTGGCGGTTCGACGGTGCGGGGCAATGCACCGAGGTCCCGTACGCCAAGAAGATCCCGCCGAAAGCCAAGATGCGCGCGTGGCACGTGCAAGAGTCCGCCGGTTTGATCCTGGTCTGGCACCACACGGGTGAGGCCGCTCCGCCATGGCATCCGCCCGAGGTGCCGGAGTACAAACATCCAGAATGGACGGAGTACGAACGCCTTCGCTGGCAGATCCGCACGCGTAACCAGGAAATGGCAGAAAACGCCGTCGACTCCGCGCATTTTCACTACTTGCACGGCACCAGCAACATGCCGTCGAGTCAGGCAGAGGTGAAAGATCATCTCTTGCGCGTATACTCCGCTACCGGCATGGAAACTTCACGCGGCCACGTCGACGGCTCGGTCGAGAGCCTCTCCTACGGATTCGGGTTCAGCCTGGTGCGCTTCAAGGGCGTGGTCGAAACCTTGCTGGTGAGCTCCGTCACACCGATCGACGGCGAGAACGTAGACGTGCGCTTCAACTTCAGCGTCAAGAAGGTGGGCGGCGCGGACATCACGCGCGGCGTCGGCGCAGCGTTCATCAAAGAAGTATCCCGCCAGCTCGAGCAAGACATCCCGATCTGGGAGAACAAAGTGCAGTGGGAGCTGCCGGTGTTGTGCGACGGTGATGGACCGGTTGGTATGTTCAGGAAGTGGTGCCGGCAGTTCTATTCGACGCCACCGGCTCCGGCGGCGCGCGAACGTGAGCAGGAGTCGGTCACGCATTGACTCGGACGGCGCCGGGCGTACACGCCGTCGAATCGGCGGCTGTCTCCTGCCCGCTGCCGGAAGACGAAGCCCTGTCCTACGCGTCGGCCTCGCCGAGCGAGTTGGCGGAGCTGTGCCGGCGTGCAGCGCGCGTGCGCGATCGGATTTGGGGCCGCTGCCTGACGTACTCGCCCAAGGTGTTTTTGCCGGTCACGAACCTGTGCCGCAACCGCTGCGAGTATTGCGCCTTTCGCCGCTCAGCGTCGGAGCCCGGCGCCTGGACCATGACGCCGCACGAAATCGAAGGATCGCTCGAGCGCGCAGAGCGGATCGGCTGTGTGGAGGCGCTGTTTTGCCTGGGTGACACTCCGGAAAGCGCGTTTCCGAGTTATCGCGCCACGCTGAGCGAGCTCGGGCAAGAGAGCACGGTCGCGTACCTCGAGTGGGCGGGACAGCGCGCATTGGCGCTCGGGCTCTTGCCGCACACCAACGCGGGCATCCTGACGCGGGAGGCCATGCTCCGGCTCAAGAACGTCAACGTGAGCCTCGGGCTGATGCTCGAGAACGTGAGCACCCGGCTGTGCGGGCGGGGCATGCCGCACGGGCGCGCGCCGGACAAGCACCCCGAACGCCGCCTGGAGATGTTGCACGCGGCGGGCGAGCTCTGCATCCCATTTACGACCGGCATT
>DATHEN010001238.1:0-3464 GCA_035318565.1 Polyangiaceae bacterium | reverse complement strand
CGAGGATTCCACTCTGAGGCGGATTGACGATGGGAGTGGACAACAAGGATCCGTAGATTCCACCGTTCGAGAGCGTGAAGGTGCCGCCCTGAAGCTCGTCGAGCTTGAGCTTGTTCTCCTGCGCGCGCTTGCCGTACTCGGCGATCGCTTGCTCCACTTCCGCAAAGCTGAGACGTTCGGCGTTGCGGATGATGGGCACCACCAGCCCTTTACCGCCACCTACCGCCACACCGATGTCGTAGTACTGCTTGTACACGATGTCGGTGCCACGGATCTCCGCGTTCACCTGCGGAATCAGCTTGAGCGCATCCACTGCGGCTTTGACGAAGAACGACATGAAGCCGAGCTTGATGCCGTACTTCTCCTGAAAGCTCGGCTGGTACTGCTTGCGCAGCGCCATGGCCGCGCTCATGTCGATTTCGTTGAAGGTAGTGAGCAGCGCGGCGGTGTTCTGCGATTCGACGAGCCGTTCCGCGATGCGCTTGCGCATCGGTGTCATGGCCACCACTTCTTCCAGTCTACCCTCCGCGTCGCGCGCGGGCGGACGCGCCTCGGCGGGCGGACGCGCCTCGGCGGGCGCCGGTTCCTTGCGCGCGGGAGCACGCATCACGTCCTCCTTCAGAACACGGCCACCGGGACCTGTGGCTTCCACGTCCTCTGCGCGCAAACCCTTTTCACGCAGCGCGCGTCGAGCCGACGGCATCACACGCGCGAATGCCTGCGGCGGCAAGCTTCCGCGAATTTCCTGCACGCGCTTGCTCGGCACCGGTTCCTCGTCATCCGCAGGCGCGGACGCGGACGCGGGCGCTGGCTCGGGCTCGGGCTCGGTCGGCCGGGTCGACGCTTGCTTCGGCGGCGTGGACGCGGCAGGCGCTCGATTGCTGGCTCGAGAATCCGCCCTGGCCTTGCCGTCGGATGCGGCTTCTTCCATGAGCCCGATCACGTCGCCCACGGCTGCGGCTTGACCCTTGGGAATCAGGATTTTCGAGATCACGCCCGTCGTCGGCGCCGGCAACTCGACGGTGACCTTGTCCGTTTCGATCATCGCGACCACTTCGTCACGACTGACCGTCTCCCCTTCGGACTTGAGCCAATCACCGATCACGACTTCGGTGATCGACTCGCCCACGGGGGGCACCTTCAGTTCGACTGCCATGGAAATCTCTCCTTTGTGCTCACGTCGGCGCTGGCGTTACGGCGCTGCAGGGTAGGCGAGCGCGGCCCGCCTTGCCAGATGCGTACTGGCAGAAGATCACGCGCTCAGGTCACGACGAGATCGGCGGCGGCTTTGCTGGTCGTCGCCGGGCTGCCCCCGAAGGCCTTGTCGATGAGCTCCTGCTCTTCCAACTTATGGCAACCCGGCGAGCCGGTGGCCGGACTCGCCGACTCTGCCCGGCATGCGCCCTGGAAGGGAAAGCGATCGAGCAAGGTGTGACCGAAACGCGCGCGTAAATAACGCCAGGCGCCCATGTTCTCGGGTTCGTCCTGAACCCAGTAGACCGGCGTGTCCTTCTCGTAACGTTCCAGGGCGGTGCGGAGCAGCTGATCGGGCAGCGGATAGAACTGCTCGAGGCGCACGATCGCCACGTCGTCACGCTTGCGGTGCTCACGCTCTTTTTCGAGCTCGTAGTAGACCTTGCCGCTGCAGAGCAGCACGCGGCGCACGCGTTTCGGGTCGGTCACCGTATCCGGCAGCAGGCGTTGAAAGCCTTCCAGCGTTAGCTCCTCGAGCGGACTCGTGGCCTTCGCGAGGCGAAGCAGGCTCTTCGGCGTGAGCACGATCAATGGCTTACGCCAGGGCCGCAGCACTTGCCGGCGCAGCAGGTGAAAGTATTGAGCGGGGGTGCTCGGCTGCGTGACCTGAATGTTCTCTTCGGCCGCCAGCACCAGAAAGCGTTCCAGGCGCGCGCTCGAGTGTTCCGGCCCCTGCCCCTCGAAGCCGTGCGGCAAGAGCAGGACGAGGCCGCTGAGGCGCTTCCACTTGTCTTCGGCGCTGACCAGGAATTGATCGATGATGACCTGCGCGCAGTTCACGAAATCTCCGAACTGCGCTTCCCACAGCACGAGCCCATCCGGCCAGTCCAGGCTGTAGCCGTACTCGAAGCCGAGCACGCCGGCCTCACTGAGCGGACTGTTGTAGATTTCGATCGGCGCCTGGCGCTCGGCCACGTGCAAGAGCGGCATGAACGTGTGACCATCGTGCACGTCGTAGAGTACGGCGTGCCGCTGGCTGAACGTGCCGCGCCCGCTGTCTTGCCCCGTCATGCGCACGCGGATGCCTTCGGAGACGAGCGACGCCAACGCCAAGGCTTCCGCCATGCCCCAGTCGAGCGGCTTCTTGCCGTCTACCATGTCCCGGCGCGTCTGGAGCAGGCGCTCGATCTTCTGATGGGGATGAAACTGCGGAGGCAGCTCCGTCAGGCACTTGCCGAGCTCCACCAGCTGCGCTTTCGGCACGCCCGTCGTCACCTCGGGAACGTCCGCTTCCGGCCCGCCGCGGTAGCCTTTCCAGGAGCCGCCGAGCCAATCCTGCACCTTGACGAAGTCGTCCCGGCGCGCCTCGCCGAGCTCGCGCTCCAGACGCTCGCGGCTCTCCACGGAAATTTGGTCCGCTTCTTCGCGCGTGACTCCGCCGAGCTTGAGCAGGTGCTCGACATAGCCATCCCGGACGCTCTTGCGCTCGGCGATGGCCGCGTACAAAAGCGGCTGCGTGAATGCCGGCTCGTCGGCCTCGTTGTGGCCGAGGCGGCGGTAGCCGTACATGTCGATGACCACGTCGCGCCGGAATTCGTCGCGGAAGTCCATGGCGAGCCGCACGACCTGCGCGACGGCTTCCGGGTCCTCGCCATTTACGTGGAAGATCGGAATTTGGAGCATCTTGGCGACGTCCGTGGCGTACGTGCTCGAACGCCCCTGCGACGGCGGTGTGGTGAAACCGATCTGATTGTTCACCACGATGTGCAGCGTGCCGCCGACGCTGTAGGCGTCGAGCTCACTCAGGTTGAGCGTCTCTTGCACGATGCCTTCACCGGCGAACGCGGCGTCGCCGTGGATGAGCACGGCGATCTTCTGGCCGCGCGATAGATCGCCCGTGCGATCCTGTTTGGCTCGGGTACGTCCCTGGACGACCGTGTTGACGTACTCGAGGTGGCTCGGATTGAAGCACAGCGACAGGTGCACGGAGCCGCCCCTGGCAGTTTGATAGTTCGAGCTGTAACCGAGGTGGTACTTCACGTCACCGGCGCCGAAGTAGCGCTGCGGGTCGCGGTCCTCGAACTCGCGGAAAATCTCACGCGGACTCTTGCCGATGATGTTCGCCAGCACGTTGAGACGGCCGCGATGCGCCATGCCCAGCACGACTTCATCCACGCCGTGTTCGGCCGCGCGCTCGATCGCGAACGACAGCAGCGGGATCAGGCTCTCGGAACCTTCGAGAGAGAAGCTCTTCGCCCCCAGAAACTTCT
>DATHEN010001237.1:0-3017 GCA_035318565.1 Polyangiaceae bacterium | reverse complement strand
AAAGCCTCGACGACGCTTGCTCGTCTGCAGCGGCTGCGCGGAGATTTCGCAGGTTTTCTGCGTCCATGGCCACCACGTAGTCGAAAGTACGAAAATCGCTCCGCTGGAACTGCCGAGCGCGGCCCTCCATCTGGATGCCACGGCGCCGGGCCGCCGCGCGCGCGCGCCGATCGGGCGTTTCACCGGCGTGGTAGGCGGCCGTGCCCGCGCTGTCGATCTCGATCGAATCGCCCAGCCCCGCGTCGCGAACCAGGTGCCGCATGACCGCTTCGGCGGTGGGGGAGCGGCAAATGTTGCCCAAACAAACGAAGCAAATCCGAATCATCGAGAGCGCGGCGAGCCTGCTATGGGCAAACGGCAAGCGCAATGCGCTTGCCTCGGGCCGCCAAAACACTGCGTAAGACTCGACGCAGTTGCATGCCTCATTCCTGGAATGTTCGCTTGGAACCGCCACCTCCGTGGGGCGAAGTTGCGCACGCGGATGTTCGAAGCTGGACACGTCGGCGCAAACGCGAGAAAAGCGCCTACTCACACCCGTAACTGCGGTGTTGCAGAACGCCCCCCTTCAGTGTTGGTATCTGCGACTTGCGGACCAGGGGGTTCCCGGGATGAAAGGTGCTCTATGAAAAGCCTGACCGACTACGTTGTGTTCAATGATCGAAAGCTGGCGCAGCGGTACGCCTCGAAGCGCATCCCGATGTCGGTCTTGTACGAGGCCTATTTCGATGGGGACCTGGACATCCCCGGCGACATCTACGAATTTTTGAGGAACAGAAATCTGTTCGTCAAGTACTCGCTCACACAGCAGCACCTGTCCTGGGCGGTCACGAATTTCGTACCCGAAGTCACGATTCACTCGAAGGATCAGGACAAGCGTATCGTGCGCGAGCACTACGATCGCGGGAACGACTTCTTCGGCTGGTTCCTCGGCGAACGCATGGTCTACACCTCGGGCTTCTTCGAGCACCCGAGCCAGAGCGTCGAGCAAGCGCAGGACAACAAGATGGAGCTCGTGTGCCGCAAGCTCCAGCTCAAGGCGGGAGAGCGGCTGCTCGACATCGGCTGCGGTTGGGGAACGCTGGCGCGTTTCGCTGCCCAGAATTTCGGGGTCGACAGCACGGGCGTGACGCTCGCCGAACGCCAGACCGAGTTCGGCAACAAGCGCATTCAGCAGGCGGGCTTGTCCGAGCGCGCGCGCATTCAGTGCATGGACTACCGGGAAATCCCCAAGCAGACCTTCGACAAGATCGTCAGCCTGGAGATGGTCGAGCACGTGGGCGTGAAGAATTTGGTCGCGTTCTACAAACAGGTGCGCGACCTCTTGGCCGACGACGGCTTGTTCCTGCTGCAGTGGACGGGCCTGCGCCGCGGCCTGCGTCCCGAAGACCTGATCTGGGGCTTGTTCATGAACAAGTACATATTCCCCGGCGCTGACGCGAGTCTCTGCCCTTCCCCCATGCTCAAGGCCATGGAGAAGGCCGGCTTCGAGACGCACAGCGTCGAGAACGTCAGCATCCACTACGCGTGGACGATCAAGAAGTGGCACGACAACTGGCTCAGCAACAAGAACGCCGTGGTCGCGGCCTACGGCGAGCGCTGGTTTCGCATCTGGCACTTCTTCCTGGCGTGGTCCACGATCATCGCGGAGCAAGGCAACGCCGCCTGCTTCCAGGTGGTCCTGAACAAGAACCTCGATCATTACGATCGCACGCGCTGGGTCATGAACAAGGCAGCCGTGCTCGGTGATCGGCTCAAGCTAAACGAGCGCGTGCACGATGTGCCCGCCGCTGCCACACCGGCGAACGCGCTGCAGAACGCAGCCAACGGCGCCTAGCTCCTGAAATCGGTCAGGCGGCCTTGGCTGCATCCGGCGTCAAATGGCGCCGCGCACGGCGAAGGCCGCTGCGAGCAGCAGGCCGCCTCCCCAAATTGCGCGGTGCAGCTCCTGCTTGTACGCAGCCTGCGCCGCGAACGCGTTGGTCACCGCCGCGGAGCTGCAGCGCCTGACGCGCAGCCATCCCCAGAGTGTGACGCTCGCCGCCAGCAGCGCCGCCCCGAGCGGCAGCGCTCGAGGCACGAGCAACGCCGTGGCGATCCAGGTGAGAGCGCCTGCGGGGACCAGCCGTTCGACCCAGGTCCGAGCGCGCGCGTTGCCGAAGCGCGTGACGACGGTGCGCTTGCCGCCCTTTCGGTCGCTTTCCTCGTCACTCATGCCACTGGCAATCGCGCTCGCCATGGAGAGCAGCGAAAATCCGAGTAGACACGCGAGCTCCGGGAACAGCATGCGTTTCGAGAGCGCGTACGCGTTGAGCCACGGCAGCGCGACCCCCACGCCCAGCATCTCCAGGAGCTCACCGCCGCCGCGGTAGTTCAAGTGGAGGGGCGGTGCGGAATACGCCGCAAACAGCACCAGGCATGTAATGCCGGCTGGAAACAGGCCGGGGTGGATGGCCAAGCCGGCCCCGAGGCTGACGAGAGCCGCCAGCGCCGCCGCGAGCAGACCCGCCCCGAGCAAGTGCCAGGGAGCCAGGATTCCGTCCGGGATGGTTTTCGGGGACCCCGAATGCGGAAACATGCGGCGCTTGAGCGCGTCGACATCGCGGTCGAACCAGTCGTTCAAGAGCACGATGAAAATCAAATCGAGCAGCGTGAAGACGACGCCGAACAAGAGCCCGGAGAGCGCGCCGCTCGGACGCGACGCAGCGATCCCCAAACCCTGTCCGAGCAGCATCGGCACGAGCAGCTTGGGCCAGCTCGCCGGCTTGAGCGCGTACAGCCAGCGCTCGGAAATCGTCTCCGGCATACCCATAGAGCCCATTGTGTGCCCATGTGGTCATCACCGCTAGTCGCCGTGCGTGCGCCACTTTGGGATATAGTAAGGGCAAGATTCCCGTCTTGTATCTTGCATTCAAGCGCGCGCTCGCGCTCAGCGTGCTGGTGAGTGCGGCGTTTGCACTCGCAGCGGGCTGCTCCTCGGGCGAAAGCAGCAGCGAGGGCGGCGGCACTGCCGGTCGTGG
>DATHEN010001236.1:0-8575 GCA_035318565.1 Polyangiaceae bacterium | reverse complement strand
ACCATCCGCAATCCATGGACCACGCTGCTGGCGCCCCTTAGCACCCGGCAGCACGACTACCTCGCGAACGACTACTTCGGCGTCTCACCGTTCGAGGTACGCGGCGGCGCACGGGTCAAATTTCGGCTACGACCGTCCGCGGTAGCGGGCTCGGGCGACGCCCGCGCGACCCGGCTCGTCGAGAGCCTGGCCCACGGCACGATCACGCTGAGGCTCGATGTGCGCGCGGACAGGCTGGGCACCAAGTACAGCGGCTGCGCGGAGATCGTGCTCGTGGAACGCGCGGCCCTGAACGACGACAGCCTGCGCTTCGATCCTTTTCGAAGCGGCCGCGGCGTACGTCCCGTGGGACTCGTTCACAACGCGCGGGTGGCAACGTACGCGCTGAGCCGGCGTTCCTGGCCGGGCGCCCCGGCTGCTCGAACGCGCTCTGTGACGACATAACGCCACCGATCCTCATCGGTCGAATCTGTCGAAAATCCGAAGAGCGGCGTCCGAGATCGCCGTGACAACGACGCTGCGCACGCCTGTTTGACGTCTTTCTGGCTCGCCGCCGTTCGACGCCGGCTCATGTGCAAACCCGAGGCAAGCGCGAATGGACGCTGCAGTGCCTTTCGATAGGATCCTCGACATGCATCGCGTTTCGAGCTCGTCCAAACTACTGAGACATCGCGCAGACTGGCGCACGTTACTCTGGGCATTCGTGCTCATGCCGGGCGTGGGCATGCTGCAGTACGCCGTGCCCGCGCTCGCCGGCTGGCTGCTCCCGCTCGGTCTGTACACGGGCTTTTGCGCCGGAGTCCTCGCTCACAACCACAATCATCATCCGACGTTCCGCGCGCGCTCGCTCGACCTGGCGTACGCCTGCTGGTTGTCGGTATTTTACGGCTATCCCATCTTCGGCTGGCGCCCGACGCACAACGGCAATCACCACCGCTTCGTCAATCGTCCCGGCGACGCGATCGCCACTTGGCAACACAGCAGCGAGAACACCTGGCTCGCCGCTGCGAGCTATTTCTTCGCCGCCGCCGCCCGACAAGCGCCCCAGACGCGCAGGTACGTCGCCAAATTGAAGCGCCACGCGCCCAAGCAGTTTCGACACATCGTGGCTCAAGGCGCCTGCGCGTTCGGAGCTCACGCTACCTTGCTCGCATGGGCGCTCTGGACGCACGGCGCAATCACGGGCGCACTCCTGTACGCTTCCGCTTTCGGCGTGCCGGCGTTCTTCGCGCTCTGGTCCATGTTCTTCATCAACTTCATTCAGCACGTTCACTGCGATCCGAGCTCGAAGTACGATCACTCACGCAACTTCGTGTCGCCGCTCGGGAATTTTCTCGTTTTCAACGCGGGCCTGCACACGGCCCACCACGAGTCGCCCGCGTTGCACTGGGCGGAGCTGCCCAGTGCGCACGCGCGCATCGCGGGCCAGATTCGAGCGGAGCTCAAGCAGGCCAGTATCTTCGGATTTTGCCTGCGCGCTTACGTGCTCGGCGCCGTGAACCCGCGCTTTCGCACCCGGCAGATCGACCGCGTGTCCGGCCAGCTGGGCATCGAAGTGCCGCCCCTCGGCGCAGTCAGCCGGGCTTCGTAGCTCGCGCGCTCAATACACGTACGCGCGGCCCGTCGAGCCCGCGGCCGTGTACGAGCGCGCTACGAGGGCCAGCGTCTTTGCGTCGTCGGTCATGGCAAACGAGAAGAAATCCCAGGACACGTTGAGCGGCGACGGCGGGACCACGGCGGCGGAATGCACCCAGGATCCGTCTTCAGTTTGCGTAAAGACGTACACGGAACCGCCCCAGTAGCTTTCGTCCGGAGCTCCCGTGACGCTGCCTTCGGCGTGGTTGCGATGCACGCCCGCGACGTTGGCGGACTTACCGCGCGCATCGCCTGCGAGGACGCGGCCGTCTGCGCTGAGCTGCAGATTCCGCGCGAAATTGTCCCAGGGCCGCGCATCGCGAGCCTTGAGGAATGCTCGCCGTTGCCACACGCCGGCGCCAGTGCGCGCGAAGACGTACGCTGCGCCCGAGCTCTCCGCGCCGACGTTCGCCGGATTGCCGACGGTGTCGCTGGAATCGCTGCTGTCGGTGGGAGCGCCGACCGCGACAACGTCACCTTCATAGTCCAGGACCGGACTCCTGCCGAAGTTGTCGCCCTCATCCCCGGGAATGGGCATGGGGCGCTGCTTGGCCGATTGCAGGACGCCGTCGAGCGCCCATCCCGCCGCGTTGGGAATTTGACGGTAAACATGCACCGCCGACCAGCCAACCCATTCGTCGATCTCCGAAAGGTAAGTGATATACGTCGCTGCAGTGGCAAACACTCGCGTGTTGCCGCTCACCCCGAGCGGCGCAGAGACGCGGACCTGCACGGCCGCAGCGTCGATGGTGCCTCCGAGGTCGGCGTTCGTCAGATGTGCTGCGCGACTCCAGGTACCCGAGCTGTCGCGCAGATAAATGTCCGTCTCCGGCCCGCGACGGGGCACTTCACTGCCAACGCTGAGCCAGTTGCCATCCCGGCCGAGCACGATCGGAGTGCCGAACGAGCCCGGGTACAGCTCGTCGCTCGCAAATTCCGACTTAATATAGGCCTGCTCTGTCCAGGTGCCCGGCGCGGTCCGAACGTAGACGTGAACGGCGCCCTGCAGCGCGCCGAGCTCCCCGGGCGGGCAGCTGTCCGGCAGCGGATTGATGCCGCCGCCCGGAAAGGTGTCGTCCGGCGCCGGTAACGCCAGCGTATCTCCCGTTGCGTTCAGCGCGATCTGGGCGCCGAAGCTCCCGCGCGTGCCCTGAATGCGCTGCTCCAGAGTCCACGTGCCCGCGGCACTGCGCCGAAAAACGTATGCCGCCGCCTGCCACGTGGCAGAGCCGCTGACCGGCTCGGCGTGCGCGTTCACCGCAAGCGTGCTGCCGTCTGCACTGAGCGCCGTCGCAATCGAGAACAGACCTGGGCCATCTTGCGGAGGCCCCAGCGTAGCCACCGTGGCGAGCAGCGCCTCGGCCAGCGGTTGCTCGTTGCTGTCTACGCATTCGCCTGCCGCATCACAGCCACGAACTTTGACGGCCGCGGTCGGCCAATCCAAAAGCCAGGCGGGGCCGCGGTCCATGGCGGTCGATTCACCGGTCACGCCCGATGCCACGGTCGCGTACTCACTCGTCGCCGTCGCGCGGACCAGCACCTGATACTCGGCGATGGGCCCCTCGCCATGCCAACTCAGCGAGATACTCGCTGTGCCCGCCAACGCTTCTGGCTCGGCCAGCGTGATCGTGGCTACCAGCGCGGACTCATCGCCGATCAGCGCGCCGCTGCTGCGTTTCTCGCCGCCGCTGCCGCACGCCACCAGCGAGACACACGCCACGCCCGTGAAACCCACTCGTGCAAAAAACCCCAACCTCAGTTTCATCATTTATACCCAAGCTTTCAAAGCGACAGTTCGCGGTGACCCCCCGAACTCCCCCCGCGCCGAAACAAGGAAGCGCGAACGAGTTCGCGTCCGCGGCACCTTAAGATTGGCGCGACTCATGTCAATGCTGTCTTCGAGTGTCGTGGCAGCGTTGCAAAATGGCTCGCAGCCAAATCCGCAAACGCACAAACCTTTTACTTCCGCGCTGCGACAGTCTACGCGCCGCGCACGCCCCGCGGATAACGAGCCGTGAGTACGTTGCACCCAACACGCTCACGGGCGAGAACGGTGCACCGCGTGACGAGCCGGGTGCTGTGCCGCAGCTCGGGGTCGCGCTTTTCGGCGTAAACGGCCGGCCAGCATCTACTCCCGGGAAAGTGAGCGGTGTCTCACCCGCCGCGGGACCTCTCAATTGGATTTGCAAGTTCAGGGCTTAACTCCCGATCTGCGAATGCGCGGGCTGAGCCGGTAAACTCCTACGGTTACGTCGGTGCGCGGTCGCTCGTGCGCGAGTGGTCCGCGGCTGATCTTGGTCGGGTCGGCGCAAGGACCATGCGAAACAGCTGTGTTTCCAGCCGGGGCGCGAGCTCCACGCGCCTCCCTCGTGTCGCAAGTTCACACCTTAACTTTCAATTTCGATCGTAGAGCGCCCGCGGCAGGCGCGCGATTCACTCGCGGCGAGCGGGACCTGTGCTCCCGATGAACAGAGACACAGCACTAGCGACGGCGCACGTAGAAGAAGTCGCGCTTCTCTGCCACCGCCACGTAGCCGCGCTTCTGGTACTGCATCTTCGGCGCGAGCGACGAAGTGATTTGCAGCGGCGCGGCCGGTTTCTTTTTGCCGATCAGCAGAAAACGCGTCCAGTAATAGTTGATGTCGAGCTGCGCGGCGGCGTGCGCGCCGGCCATGCGCATGCCTTCACCGAGCAGCGCGGCGCCGGCTTCGTCGCCATAGCCGTAGAAAAGCACGCGCCCCGTGCGATCCACGCCGACGGCAGAGCGATTTCGGGTCTTCACGTTGGGAACTCGCCCGCCCCACGCGCGTTCGCGCCAGGCTTTCAGATCCGGGTGCAGCTCAGCTTGCTCGACGAGACAGGGCGGCGTTTGACGAAACGCCAGCATGTCCTTCTGAGTCGCCGCCAGAGCCGGCCATGTGGCGATGCGCGCACTGCCGTCGCGGTAGAGCGCGAGCGTGCAACCCTCGAGGCGCGGCGGTACGAATACGTTCGGCTCGACCATCACGCCCCAGCGGCCATGCGGCGTTTGATAACCGCCGTTGAACACCGCGAGCGCGGAGGCGTGGTGCTCGGCGGGTATCAAGCCGGTGCGCTCGCTGGCCGGCACCTGCGGCGCCTCCGGATCCTCGGTGCCCGGCACGAGCTCCAGCGCGGCTCGCGTGAGATCGACGGCGATCACGCTGACCGAAATGAAACGGCTGACCTCGTGTGGATGCACCACGGTGCTGAAGAGCAAGTGCGGTTCTGCGCCGGCGAAGTCTCCGGCGGAAGAGTCTCCCAGCGCGACCCACTTTCCGTCTCCCGGCTTTGCCGAACGCGGGAAAGGCGGAGCAAAATCGGGCGGAGGGAACTCGACCTTCGGAACAAGAGCGTCAGTCTGCAGCGGCGCCGGCGCCGAGCTCGGGACTGAATCGACTGCAGGCGCCTCGGCCCGCGCAAGCTCGGTTGCCGCTTTCGGTTCCGGAGCCTGCGCAGCAGATTTTCCTGCCTGCGGGGGTGCGCCGCATGCCACCACCAGGGCCGCCGTCAACACGGCGCATGCGCTGAGCTCACTTCGGCGCACGCGCTCAAACCTTGAACTTCGGATCGCGCTTTTCGAAGTTGGCCATCACCGCTTCCAGTTGATTCGGCGAGCCGAGCAAGGCCTTTTGCAGCTTGGCCTCGAGCGAAAGTCCTTCCGCGATAGACACCACGCCGCTCGCGTTCAAGAGCTGCTTCGCGGAACGCACGGCGTCCGGGGACTTCTGTGCAATTTCGCGTGCCGTCTCGAAAGCGGCCGCGCGAGGGTCGTCGCAGACGCGGGTCACGAGCCCGAGCGCTTGCCCCTCGCTACCCGACACCACACGCCCAGTGAACGTCAGCTCCTTCAGCACGTCCAGGCGCATCAGATGCCGCAAGGTCTGCGTGCCGGTCATGTCCGGCACGAGTCCCCATCGCACCTCCATGATCGACAGCTTGGCGTCGGCCGTCGCGTAACGCATATCCGCGCCGAGCGCGATTTGCAGCCCGCCACCGAACGCTACCCCGTGCACCACGGCGATCACCGGCACCGGCAGCTCTTGCCAGATCCACGCGACCCGCTGCGCGCGATTCGCGGGACTGTTGGCATCACGCGCGAAGAAATCCCCGGGCGACCCGCCCCCGAGGAAGCTCTGGAAATCGAGCCCCGCGCAAAACGCCCGCCCCTCACCGCTCAGCACGACAGCGCGCAAGGAAGCGTCGTTCATCAACTGCTCACCCGCGCGCACGAGCGCCGTGAACATCTCGGGATCGAGGGCATTCAGCTTCTCCGCGCGGCTCAGTCGCACGTCGGCAATGCCGTCTTGCACCGTCACGGTCACACGCTGGTTGGTCGGGGCGGTCATGCTGCGAACTCTATACAGCATCGGGTGCCCCCCGGCTCCTCGCGGCGCGATACGGCGTCCTCGCCCTGCCGGCGCCGCTCGCGCCTCGCCCAACATGCGAGAGACGTATGTCTTGTAAAATAGACAGAGTCGACGTATAGGAACCTCGGAAGGAGCTCCGCCATTCCCGCGCTGCAAGTCCGCTCGTCCTCGTTCGCACCCGTGATCCGCACCGCAGAAGAACCGCGCTGTACCGGTTTCGACCGGCACCCTGTGACGCTCTGTTGCAGGCACGCGGAGAACACGACGAATGAAGGACACTCGCGCATCACTCGACCGTCACAAATTTTTGTTGGGTGAGCACTCGCTGGTCAGAGCTTCCACCCTGGTTGCTTTGAGCCTGATGTCGCTGATTCCGGCCTGCGGCGACGACGACGACGACGGCAGCAACAACGCCGGCGGCACTGGCGGCGCAGGCACTGGCGGCGCAGGCAGCGGAGGAACCGCCGGCAATCCGAACGGCGGTACTTCGGGAGCGAGCCAGGCCGGAACCGGTGGCACTGGCGGCGGCTCGGGTGGAAGTGCGGGAGCAGACGCCGGGGATGGCGCAGCGCCTACAGACGCTGGCGACGCGAGCGCCCTTCCCGCGCGAAAACCCAACATCCTCGGCATCATCGCCGATGACCTCGGCTACTCGGACCTCGGCGCGTTCGGCGGCGAGATCAGCACGCCGAACCTCGACACGATTGCCGCGGAAGGCCGCATCCTCACCGGTCACCGCTCGGCATCCCTGTGTGCACCCATGCGCGCCATGCTGCTGTCCGGCACGGACAGTCACCTCGTCGGGCTCGGCCGCATGGGCGGCGCCGTGGGCCCCCAGGTGGGCAAGCCGGGCTACGAAAACGAGTTGAACGACAAAGCGCTGTCCGTGGCGGAGCTGCTGAAAGACGCCGGTTACCACACGTACATCGCGGGCAAATGGCACCTCGGTGACGGCGAAGATCTCAGCCCGAAAGCTCGTGGTTTCGAGTCGTCGTACGTGCTGCTCGGCGGCGTGGCCTCGTTCTTCAACGAGCTCGCGGATCCGCCCACGAATCCGCAGAAACAGCTATATCGGGAAGACGGCGTCTTCACCACGCCGCCCGAAGATTTCTTCGCGACCGACTACTACACGGACAAGCTGATCGGTTACATCGACGCGCACCAGGCCGACGACAAGCCCTTCTTCGCGCTCGCCACGTATACCGCGCCGCACTGGCCGGTGCAGGCGCCCGAGCACTACATCGATCGCTACAAGGGCCGCTACGACGTCGGCTACGACGTGATCCGCGAGCGCCGTCTGGCGCGGCAGAAGCAGCTCGGCATCATTCCTCAAAACTTCGAAGCCAACCCGCGCTTGCCGACCACGGGCGACAATCCCAAACCCTGGACGGCCCTGACCGCGGCGGAGAAAGCGCTCGAAGCTCGCAAGATGGAGGTCTACGCCGCGATGGTCGAGCAGCTCGACGCGAACATCGGGCGCATCGTTCAGTATTTGAAGCAGATCGGCGAGTACGAAAACACGTTCATCTACTTCCAATCGGACAACGGCGCCGAGGGCGGCGACCGCGATAGCTTCGCCGCCACCGATCTGAGCCGCAGCGGCCCCGTCGATAACAGCCTCGCGAACATCGGACGCCCAGGTTCGTACACGAGCTATGGACCGCGCTGGGCGGAAGTGGGTGCGACGCCGTTTCGGCTCTGGAAGAGCTACACCACCGAGGGCGGCATCGCCGTGCCCGCGATCGTCCGCTTGCCGGGCCAACACCAGAAGCGCCCGCATTTTACGGGTTTGACGCACGTGAAGGACCTGGCGCCCACCTTCCTGGAGGTAGCCGGCGTGGCCAACCCCGGCACGAGCTACAAGGGCAAGACCGTGCACCCCACAACGGGGCTGTCCCTGGTGCCCGTCCTTGAAAACCGAGCCGCCAGCGTGCGCAGCAGCTCGGACGTGATCGCGTGGGAACACGGCAACCATCGCTACGTCATTCGCGACAAATGGAAGCTCGTTTGGCTCAGCGCGCCCTACGGACCAACGCCGCGCGCCTGGAGCCTGTTCGATCTGTCCACGGATCGCGGCGAGGTTCACGACGTGTCCGCCGCCAATCCCGCTGTCGTGAATGAGCTGACGCAGGCCTGGAACGCTTATGTCAGCCAAACCGGCGTGGTTCTGAGCGAGTGAGCGCGCGCGGCTGCAGCAAGTGGCAAGCCCTGCTCGCAGTCGTTTTGGCGGCCGCCAGTTTCAGCGCGGCTGGCTGCGCGCGCCGGGATGCCACGGCAGAGCGCAAAGCACCGCAGCCGGATCGCGGGCCGGCGATCTCGGCTGCGATCACGCCTGCGCGCTACGTGGGCAGCGAAGCATGCAAGACGTGTCACGCCCAAGCGTTCGAAGCGTGGCGCGGCTCGCAACATCGGCGCGCCATGCAGCACGCCGGCGAAGGCGCCGTGCTCGGCAACTTCGCCGGTGCGCGCTTGCGTCACGCAGGAGTAGTAACGAAATTCACTCGCCAGAACGGGAAGTACTTCGTCACGACGGACGGCCCCGACGGCAAGCT
>DATHEN010001235.1:0-11478 GCA_035318565.1 Polyangiaceae bacterium | reverse complement strand
CCGAGTGCGTCTGCAGCGCGTATTGCCAGGTGAAACGTTGACCTTGGAGTTGGCGCGGCGCGCCATGCGCGAGCTACTCGACACGGGCCGCTACGCCGACGTGCGCGCCGAAGCGGTAGCAATGGGAGACGGCGCGCTCTTGCGGCTCGTCGTCCTGCCGCGGCGTTTGATCGCGAGTGTCCGCCTGCTGGGCGGTGTGCTGGACGACCCGGACACTCTGCGCACGGCTCAAGTCGCGGTCGGGGGCGAGCTCACGGCTCCGCTGCTCGATCAGATTGGAGCTCGGATTCGCGCTCATTACCTCGCTCACGGCTATCCGGCGGCGCGGGTCCGGGCCGACGTCGTGGATACCGATGATCCACTGCGCGTGCTGCTGCTCGTGGACATCACGCCCGGTCCCCCGCTGCGCATCGCCGAGCGCTGGTTCGGTGTCTGGCCAACACCGAAGGTGGACGGTCTCGAGCAAGCGCTCTCGACTTACGACGCCGCGCCGGGCGACCGGGTGGACGAAGACGCGCTGCTGGCGGCCGATCGCACGCTCGAGAGCACGCTCAAGGCGCGCGGCTGGCACCGGGCGAGCGTGGCGCATCAGCTGCGGCGCGACGCCGGCAAGGCGGTGCTGCACGTGCTGGTGCACGCCGGACCGCGCATGCGGATCGCCTTCGAGGGCAACCATCGTTTCGATGCAACACAGCTCGAAGCCGCGCTCGAGCTCGAAGACACGGAGGATCGCGCGCCTTCGACGCTGGTGCAGCGCGTGCGCGAGTTCTACGTCAAGCGCGGTCTGTTCGACGTGGAGGTGAACGTAAAGGAACGCCTCTCGAAGGATGGCGCTTATGCCGAGCTCGAGTTTCTCGTCGTCGAGGGCGAGCCGCTGCGAGTGAGCGCGCGCGAGTATCCGTGTTTGCGCGGCGAGCGTTCGGCCGGCGACGTGGGCAGCGAAATCGACAGCTTTCTGTCCGAGGAATTGCCGGGCGCGGAGCTACTGGATGCCGTGGATCCGGGCGCGCTCGATGCGCTGATCGGACCCACCTCGAACAGCGGGGCGCGGCCGCGGCCTTACCGCTTGAATCCTTGGAAAACCTACGAACCCGAGGTGTACGAGCGCGCGCTCAAGCACCTTCAGGATCTCTACCGATCCGAAGGCTACCTTTCCGCGGTGGTGGGCCCCGTCGAGATCGTTCGGCGCGCCTGCCAGCTGCACTCGCCGCCGAACGTGTGCATTCCGGTCGGGGTTCGCCCTGCACCGGCCTCGGTGTGCGCGTACGACGACAGCGGCTTGCCGCTCGAGGAGCCGCCACCGGCGCCCGGCCTGACCTGCGTGCCCAATCGCTCGAAGGGTCTGCGCTGCGAACGTGAAGCGGTTCTCCACATTCCCGTGAAGCTCGGGCCGCGCACGTTCTTGTACGACATCGCTTTCGAAGGCAACCGCGCGCTGGTCGAAAAGGAGCTCGAGGAAGAGCTGGAGCTCGAGCTCGGTGCGCCCGCGTCGCAGGTGGCCATCGACAAGGCGCGCCGGCGCTTGCTGGACGCATATGCCGAGGAAGGCTTCGCGTTCGCGGAAGTGGAAAGCGTGCTCGAGCTGTCGCCCGATCGCACGCGTGCGCGCGTACGCTTCATCATCAGCGAGCGCGAGCGGGTGCGTGTTTCCAGGATCGTGGTGCGGGGAGCGCGCCTCACCAGCGAGGGCCTGATTCGCAGTCGCGTGGCGCTCGAGGTGGGACAGCCTTACCGGCGCAGCCTGGTGCGCAAGACCGAGGAGCGCCTGGCCACCCTGGGGGTGTTCTCGAGCGTCACGGTCGGCTTCGAAGATCCGTACGTGCCGTCACGCGAGAAGGTCGTCGTGATCGAGCTGGCGGAGCAGCCGCCGCAATACACCGGAGTGCGTGGCGGATTCAGTACGGGCGAGGGCTTCAGAACGGCGTTCGAATACGGTCATCGCAATCTACTCGGCCAGGCCATTCAGCTCACCTTGCGCGTGCAGCTCGGTTACTTGCCGAGCGCGCTGATCTTCGAACGCGACGTGCGGGCCAAGTACGACGACCTCGATGTGGGCAAACGCCTCGAACGCCGCAACACGGCGACGCTGGAGTTTCCGGAGGTGGGACTCGGGCCGCTGTTCCGCTTGAGCGTCGAGGCGGTCGACGTGCGCGACAACGCGCGTGACTTCGGACTCACCAAAGACGCGGGCATCTTGACCTTGATTTACCGGCCCGAGCGCGGCTTCTCCGTGCAAGCTGGCGCCTCGCTCGAGCTCAACCAGGCGGATATTTTCGCCACCGACATCGATCTCAGTCGCGTGCCGTTTCGCGTTCCGGAGGGCACGAGCGTGGCAGTCGCCGAGCGCATCGGCTTCACCTGGGATCGCCGCGACAATCCTCTGAGCGCCACGGCCGGAACGCTGCTCTCTGCCGGTGTGGAGCACGTGCGCGCCTGCCCGGACTCTTGGCCGTGCAGCAACGACGAGGGCGCCGACGCGGCAGCGGACCCGAACCCGTTTGCGCCTGCAGTCAGCGAGTTCTTGCGCTTCACCAATCGTCTCGCGGGCTACGTCCGCTTGAGCCAGAAGGGTCTGTCGTTCGCGGCGAGTTTTCGCTGGGGCTACAACCGGCAACTCTTCGAGGAGTCCCGCACGTATCCCGATCGTTTGTTCTTTCTGGGCGGGGTGGAGTCCTTGCGCGGCTACTTGCAGGACTCGCTCATACCCGAGGACATAGCGCAGAGAATCCTGAACCCCCAGGCCGGAGAAACGCCGCTCAGCGTGCGAGACGTGGCGATTCGCGGCGGAGATCTGTTCGTCAATCCGCGGGTGGAGCTGCGCATTCCTTTGACCGCGAACGTACAAACCGCACTGTTCGTTGATGCCGGCAACCTCTGGACCCGCGCGCCCGGCATCGAAAACATGTTCGAGTTGCGCTACGCCGTAGGCACCGGTTTGCGCATCGCAACGCCGGTCGGTCCCGTAGTGTTCGACTACGGCTTCAACCTCGATCGAGTCCTCGACGAATTTTACCCCGACCGCGAAAACCAGCGCTTCTGGGAAGACATCGGCGCGTTTCATTTCAGCATAGGGCTCTTCTAGGGGTGGTCGTGGTTGCGGTTGAGGTCACGTACACGAGGGAAATTCGCCCTCCGGTTGCGTGATCCAGCCTCACTCCTTACTTTGCGGAGCATGCTGCAGGGTTTTGGGTCCTGACGTGTTCGTTCGTGAGTTGGTTCAGGCTCTGACCCGCGCGCACATCGACTATTGCGTGGTCGGAGGCGTAGCCGTGAATCTGCATGGCGCCGCGCGCCGCACGTACAACGTGGACCTGGTGGTGCGGCCCGATTCGCGCAACCTGGCGGCGCTGCAGCAGCTGCTCGGCGAGCTCGGTCTGATGAGCCGTGAGCCCTTCGAGCTCGCGAAGCTCGCCAGTCTGCGTGAGCGGCGCCGGCTTCTCACGAGTCGCAATTTGATCTCGATCGCGTTCCGGGATCCTGCGGATGCGCTGCGTGAGGTGGATGTAGTCGTTGCACCGCCCTTGGACGCGAACGAGCTCGTGGAGCGCGCGGTCGCGCGCCGCTGGGAAGGCATTTCCGTGCGTGTGGCGGCCTTGGCGGACTTGATGCTCATGAAGCGCGTGAGCGGCTGGCAGCGGGACGCGGGGGACGTGGCGCGGCTCGAGCGCGCCCAGGTCGAGTCCAAACGCCGGCGCCGCGGCGCCTGAGGCATTGCGTCCGTTGCCGTCGGGCTCTAAGAGGACCACATTGTCGTCCGCCCGCAGTTCCGATCGCGAGATTCCCGTCGCGCTCTGGGCGCAGTTCGTGCGCCATTCGCCGCGCTACGGGGTCGGTCTGCTGCTGCTCGCGGCGTATCAGTATGCTCAGTACTGGTTCGACACGCGCGTGATGCGCGCCATCAACTACGCCGTGAACGGAGAGGGCCGGCTCGCGATTCAGATCGGCGCGGTGCTCGTGATCGTGTCCCTGGGCGCGTTCGTGGTGCGCGTGCTCTCGCGCATTGCCATTTTCAACGGTGGGCGCATCGCGGAGTACGAGCTGCGGCGCGTGTTGCTCGATCGCTTGCAGCGGCTCGGCCCTTCGTTCTACCGGCGCATGAGCACCGGCGAGATCATGAGCCGCGTCACGAACGACCTGGCGCAGGTGCGGCTGCTGCTCGGCTTCGGCATTCTGAACGTCATCAATACGACGTTCGCGCTCGTGAGCGCGCTCTCGGTAACGCTCTCCATCTCCGGAAAGCTCACGGCCGCGGCGCTCGTGCCCTTGCCCATCCTGATGCTCGTCACGCGCCACTTCTCGCGGCAGCTGTACGTGCGCACGCGAGACAATCAGGACGCGATCGGGCAGATGAGCGAGAGCGTGCAGAGCAGCATTGCAGGCGTGCGCGTGGTGCGCTCGTTCTCGCTCGAGAAGCTCGAGGTCGAACGCTTCGACAAGACCAACCGCGACTATCTCGACAAGAGCCTGGGGCTCGCTCGCCTGCGCGGCTCGATGGGCCCGATCATGCAGGCCATCACCTCGATCGGCATCCTCGTGGTGTTTTGGTACGGCGGTTATTTGATGCTGCAGAAGGAGCTCGATGCAGGCGGTTTTCTGGCTTTTTACCGGGCGCTCGCGCGTCTCACCTGGCCGCTCATCGCGCTCGGATTCTTGATCGGTCTGGTGCAGCGCGGGCGCGCTTCGTACTCGCGCTTGGCCGAAATTTACCAGGCCGAGCCCGACATCGTGGACGGTCCGCGGCCTGCTCCAGCCCAGCCGCAAGGTGTGCTCGAGGTGCGGAACCTGAGCTTCAGTCACGGATCTCGCGCCGTGCTCCAGGACGTCGGTTTCACGCTGCCCAAGGCCGGGTCGCTGGCGATCGTGGGACGAACGGGCAGCGGCAAATCGACGCTCGCCGTTTTGCTGCCCCGGCTTCAGCCCACCCCGCGCGGCAGCGTCTTCTTGGACGGCGTGGATATCTGCGATCTGCCGCTCGAGTACGTGCGTAACACCATCGCCTACGCGCAGCAGAACGCGTTTCTCTTCTCCACCACGGCCGGCCGCAACGTCGGCTTCGTGCTGGACGATCCGGACTCGGGCCCGTCGTTGCTCACGGTTCGCGCCGCAGCGTCCGAGGCACGCATTCTGGACGAGCTGCTGGCGCTGCCCGACGGCCTCGACACGGTCGTGGGCGAGCGCGGTGTGCAGCTCTCCGGCGGACAGAAACAGCGGATCGCGCTGGCCCGTTCCTTCGTGGCGTCCTCGCGCATCCTCGTCCTGGACGATCCGCTGAGCGCCGTGGACGCGCGCACGGAAAGGGCCATTTTGGAGGCGATCGATCGCCAGCGCGAGCAGCGCAGCGTGATTCTCATCACGCACCGGGTGGCGGCCGCGGCGCGCTGTGACCGCATTCTGGTGCTCGATGCCGGGCGCATCGTGGAAGCGGGCACGCATCAGGAGCTGCTGCGCACCGGTGGCCTGTACGCCGCCTTCGCCGAGGAGCAGCGCATCGAGCGGGAGCTCGAGCGCCTGGGTACCGAGGAACTGCCGGTTGGGCCGCCGGAGGCTTTCGCCTCGTGAACGCGCCTTCGAGTCAGGCAAGCGTGGCGAAGCCGGTCGAGCCCAAAGCGCCGGGCCAAGCGCCGCCGCCTTCCCGCGCCGTGCAAGCGCTCAAGGACTTTCACGAGGAAGGCGCGCTCGGCAAAGCTTACGACAGCCGGCTCATGAAGCGGCTCTGGCCGTTCATTCGTCCGTATCGAAAGCTGTTCTGGATCTCGCTCGGTATCACGCTGCTCACCGCCTGCGGTGCGCTGGTCCGGCCGCTCATCATGATGCGCACCATCGACGACGGCGTGCTGCGCGGTGATGGCGGCGTGCTCTTGCGCGGTGGCCTCTTGCTCGTGGCCATCGTGCTCGTCGAGCAGGTCCTGCTGTTCGTTCAGATCTATTCGATACAGATAGTGGGCGCGAGCGCGATGGCCGATCTGCGCCGTCACGTATTTTCGTTCTTGCACGAGCTCAGGCTCGGCTTCTTCGACAATCAGCCGGTGGGGCGGCTGGTGACGCGGGTCACGAACGACGTCGACGCGATCTTGGAGTTGTTCGCTTCCGGCGCGCTGAACGCGTTCGGAGATCTGGTGCGACTCGTCGGCATCGTGGTCTTGATGCTCAGCCTGGACTGGAAGCTCTCGCTGATTGGCTTCGCCGCTGCCCCGCCGGTCGCGCTGCTGGTGCTCGGGGTGCGCAAGCGCATGCGCGAGTTGTTCCGTGAGATCCGCGCCAAGACGGCCCGCATGAACTCCACCATGAACGAACAGGTGGCTGGCATGGGCGTCATCCAGGCGTTCAACCGCCAGGAAGCGGCGAAGCTCGAGTTCGACGAGATCAATCGCGCGTACCGCGAAGCGAACATGCACTCCATCAAGTTCGAGGCCATGCAGGACGCCGCTATCGAGACGGTCGCTGCCGTGTGTTTGGCGTCGATCATCGTTTCGCTCGGTTACCGTCCCGTGAGCTTCGGCACGATCGTGGCCTTCAGCGCTTACCTCGGGCAATTCTTCGAGCCGGTCAGCGCACTCGCTCAACGCTACACGCTGCTCCAGAGCGCCATGGCGGGGGCGGAGCGTGTGTTCGGGCTGCTCGACAGTGACGCGCTGGATGCGCCGCGCAAGCCGCCGCGCCCGTCCATCGATCCGGCAGCGGCCGTGAGCTTCGAGAACGTGGAATTTGCGTACAAGCCGGGAGTGCCGGTGCTGCGCAACGTGAGCTTCGATGCCAAGCCCGGTGAGAAGATCGCGTTCGTGGGTCCCACGGGTGCCGGTAAAACCACGGTGACGGCGTTGCTGCTGCGCTTGTACGACATACAATCGGGTGTGGTGCGGGTCTCGGGGCAGGACGTGGTGGGTCTCGATCGCACGGAGCTGCGCCAGCGCTTTGCGGTCGTTCCGCAGGACGTCTATTTGTTTCCTGGCTCGATCGCCTCGAACGTCGCGGGCGGTGAAGTTCCCGATATGCCGCGTGTCGAACGAGCGTTGCATCGCATCGGCGCGTACGAGCTGTTTGCGAATCGAGAAGGCGGCTTACAGGGCAGCGTGGCGGAGCACGCCAGCAACTTCTCGGCAGGCGAGCGGCAGCTGATTGCATTCGCCCGCGCCTTGTACCGCGACGCACCGATTCTGATTTTGGACGAGGCCACGGCCAGCGTCGACAGCGACACGGAAGCCCGCCTGCAGCGCGCCCTCGAAGAGTTACTACGCGGGCGCACGGCGCTGATCATCGCGCACCGCCTGAGCACGATTCGCAGAGCGGACCGTATCATCGTGTTCCACAAGGGCCGCATCGTGGAACAGGGCTCGCACGAGCAGCTCTTGCAGAGCCGCGGGCTGTACGCAAAGCTGCACGAGCTGCAGTTCGCCCGCGAGACCCACGCGCCGGCTGTTCCGACCCTACCTCCGCCACCGGTGGTAGTGGGTTGAGCGCTCAGTCCGCGCCCGCGTCGGCGACGGGCGAGCGCGCTTCGGCCGTCAGGCGCAGGTAAAACTCGGCACAGCTGTCGTTGTGCACGCGCACGCGCTCTTCGTCGACGTGTTCGATGACGGCTTGGTTGCCGGCTGCCGGCGCGGCTTTCACTTTGCCCTCGGCGGTGCCGCGCTCCTCGAACGAGAGGTAAACGTTCACGTCGATATCGCGCGTACCGAGCCCGTGCGCGATATCGAAGCGGCGATCGCCCGGGAAATACAGCAGCGGGCCTTGCCAGGCGGATGTCTGGTAGAAGCCGCCGATCAGTTCACCCCCCGCGAAGCGTATGGGCTCGCCGCTGCCGATATCGCAGCTGGTTTCGCAGGCCGGCAAGAGCAATGACACGAGAGCGGCGGCTGTGAGCAGCGGCCCGCTCCGCTTCACGGCGGCCAGCCCATCACCACCGCGCGCTCCGCCAAGGCATCCGCGATGTCTTCGACCCGCGCCAGCTCACGCGCGCGGAAAGGACGCCAGCGCCGGCCAATTTCGATCATTCCCACGAGCTCACCCAAGATGCGCAACGGGACCATCGCTACCGCGCAAACTTCGGGCAGGCAACGGCAAACGCGGCCGGCGATGTAGCGCCCGGCTTCGCCGAGCAGCGGCTCGCCCATGATGGTGTTGCCCGCTTGCGCCGCGCTCAGGCTCGGGTCGTCGACGGTGAGCCGCTCGCCGAGCAAATGCTCGGTATTGGGGCCGTGAGCGAAGGCCGTGACCGTCAGGCCCGGGTAGCTGCGCACCCGGTGAAGCAGGCCCACTTCCGAGGCGGACGCCGTCACCGCGGTAGAGAGCGTGAGCAGCAGGGCGTCGTCGAAATCCGCAGCACTCGCGAGCACGCCCACCGGGTCCACCGCCGCCGGTCGAAATGTGGAGCGGCGCGGCGGCTCCGAGTCCGAATCCGAGCGCCGGGCCAGCTCCGAGCTCGAAGGGGGGGGAGGCGGTTCGCTGGCTTCACTGTTTGCCCTGGCCTCCACGTCCGCGCTGATCTGCGCTAGCTGCCGAGCTATGACATCGCGGCTCGAGTCGCTGAGCTGGCCAATGTCTTCGAGCCGCCGCCAGACCTTCCACGACTCGTGGCGAATATACGAATTCGTTGGGATCTTGCCGCTCGCGATGCCGCGGGTCAGCAGAGCGAAGGCCACCGGACCTAAAGCCACCACGCCGTTGGTCACGTACCAGCGGTCAGTGACCCAGTTCGGTGAAGTCGTTTCCATTGCGCTCGTCATGTGGCCTTGGGTCTCACCAAGTCCTCCATTGGCGCACACCGCCGCACAGAGTGGGAGCATTGTCTCTGGCGGCAACTTGTCGTCAAGGACTTTGTCCGCTGGGGGCCCATCTGACGCGGCGCATTCACGATCTGTCTCAGGTCGGGATTGTTCTGGTGAGCCCTGGAGAGCTAAGTGACGGCCATGTCCGGCAAGGTTTGGCTCGTCGGGGCCGGTCCCGGTGACCCAGGTCTGATCACCGCTCGCGGCATCGAAGTGCTTTCACAGGCGGAGGTGGTGCTGCACGACGCGCTCTCTCATCCCGCGCTGCTCGAGCTCTGTCCGAACGCCGAGGTGCGCGACGTGGGTAAACGCTTCGGCGAGCGCTACAGCGCGCTTCAAGATTCGATCACCGAACAGCTGATCGAGCTTGGTCGCGCTGGCAAGCGGGTCGTGCGGCTCAAAGGCGGCGATCCGTTCATGTTTGCGCGCGGTTCGGAGGAGGCGATCGGCCTGGCGCGCGCAGGCATTCCGTTCGAGATCGTACCCGGCATTTCGGCGCCCGTCGCCGCTAGTGCGTACGCCGGCATCTCGCTCACGCACCGCGATCTCTCCTCGAGCGTCACGTTCATCACCGGCAGTGATCGCGCCGGCAAAGAGTGGTCGCCCGAAGCCTGGAAGAAGCTCGCCACGGCGACGGACACGATTTGCGTGCTGATGGGCATGCGCCGCATCGAGGAAATCACACGCGCGATCATCGAGGGCGGGCGCGCCGGGACGACGCCCGCGGCCGTGATTCAATGGGGTGCACGTCCGGAGCAGCGCGTGCTCACGAGCACCCTCGCGCGCATCGCGGACGAGTCCCGCGCTCAGGGCCTCACGAACCCCGCCGTGATTCTGATCGGCGACGTCGTGACACTGCGCGAAGAGATTCGCTGGTTCGACACGCAGCCGCTCTTCGGCAAGCGCTTGCTCTTGCCGCGTCCGAAACAACAAGCCCAGGCCTCGGCCCGTGCGATTCGCGAGCGCGCAGCCGAACCGGTCGTATTTCCCGTGATCGAGATCGTCGAGCCCCCGGACCCGGAGCGTCTGCGGCGCGCGGCGAGCGAGCTCGGGTCCTACGACTGGGTGCTGTTCACCAGCGCCAACGGAGTGGAGCGGCTGTTCGCCGCCCTGGACGCGCTCGGGCTCGATGCGCGCGCCTTTGGCCGCGCCGGGGTGGGTGTGATTGGTCCCAAGACGGCCGAAGCGCTCCGCCAGCGTGGCGTGCGCGCGGACGTGCTTGCGGAGGAGTTCGTCGGCGAGGGCTTGGCCGAGGCGGTCCTGGCCCGCGGTGTTGGACGCCGAGTGCTCCTGGCGCGCGCACTCGAGGCGCGGGACACGCTGCCCGACCTCTTGCGCCGAGCCGGAGCCGAAGTGGACGTGGTCGCGGCTTATCAGACCGTACCCGTGGGCAGCGAACAGGGCCGAATCCTCGAGGATCTGATCGAAGGCGGCAAGCTGGACGTGGTGCTCTTCACCTCGAGCTCGACCGTGGATTCGGTGGTGCGGCTGCTGGGTGCGCGGGCAGGTGAGCTGCTCTCGCGGGTCACACTCGCCAGCATCGGCCCCATTACTTCGCGCACGCTGTCGGTGCACGGCTTACACGCCGCTGTGACCGCAGAGCGCTACACGGTCGAGGGGCTGTTAAATGCCCTGGAGCATCACTACGAGCCCATCTCATGAATGAGATGGGTGCTCGTTCACTTGTCATCGAGGGGCTCTGCCCCTCGCCCCGCCCGAATGAATCGGTTCGGGGCCCCGACCCTAAACATGCACTGACGGTTCGACAGCTCTACTATTCGGCAGTGACGATGCGGAATCGCTCAAGAGGTTTCGAGCAATGGTAGGACATTTGGAGACGGGCGCGCTGTTTGGTCGTGATTTTCGCGTGCTGCGCCCGCTGCGCGCCGGTGGCATGGGCGCGGTTTACATCGTCGAGCAGCTGAGTACCGGCAAGCAGCGTGCGCTCAAGGTGATGGCGTCGGAACTTGCCATGGACGCGGCGACGCGTGAGCGCTTCGTGCTCGAAGCGCGGGTCGGCGCGCAGATCGACAGCGATCACGTGGTCGAAGTCGTCACGGCCGGCGTGGACGAGCAAACGCAGGCGCCGTTCTTGGTGATGGAGCTCCTGAAGGGAGAAGAGCTCGCTGACGTGATCGAGCGCATCGGGCCGCTGCCCCTCGGAGACGTCGCCGAAGTGCTGTACCAGCTGGGCCACGCGCTCGAGCGTGCGCACGAACGGGGTATCGTGCATCGCGATCTCAAGCCCGAAAACATTTTCATCGCTGTCTCGCGCCGTCGCGACGCCACGTTCACCGCCAAAATCCTGGATTTCGGGGTCGCCAAGGTCGTCGCTGATCAACAGCAGCGCGGCACGCAGCCGCTCGGCACGCCGCTGTTCATGTCGCCCGAACAAACCGAGCACTCCGGACGCATTGCGCCAGCGTCCGACGTGTGGGCGCTCGGACTGATCGTGTTTCGGCTGCTCACCGGCCGCGATTTCTGGCGCGGCGCGGATGGCACGTTGCCCGTGCTCTTGCGTGAGATCGTCGTCGATGCCATTCCGCTGGCGTCGGCGCGCGCGGCCGAGCTCGGCGTGGCCAACCGCCTGCCGCCGGGATTCGACGCCTGGTTCGCTCGCAGCGTCGCGCGAGATATCGACGCGCGCTTCGCCGAGGGCGGCGCGGCAACGCGTGCTTTCGCGGAGCTCGTGCCGCGCGATGCGCCGCGCGGC
>DATHEN010001234.1:0-7497 GCA_035318565.1 Polyangiaceae bacterium | reverse complement strand
CCCCGGTGGCGAAGTATCCTGAAACCATCCTCAGCGGCTCGCAGCTTCCCGCGCGCCTGGCCGACCTGCCCGAGCCTCCTTTTGCCTTGTACGTGCGCGGTGAGCTGCCGCGCGGCGCTGCCGTCAGCATCGTGGGCACGCGCTATCCGAGCACGCGGGCACGCGCGTACGCACGCAGCCTGGCGCGCGAGCTGGCAGCGGCTGGCGTTGCCGTGCTCTCGGGCGGAGCGTTCGGTATCGATGCGGCGGCGCATCGCGGCGCGCTGGATGCGGGCGGAGTCACCGTCGTGGTCGCGCCCAGCGGCTGGCATCGCCCGTCGCCCAAGCGGCATCGCACGCTGTACCGGCGCGCCGTGCGCACGGGGGGCGCGTACGTCTCTCTGATTCCAAGCCGCGCTCCGGCTACCCCGGCCACGTACTTTCCCCGCAACGCCGTGCTGGCGGCGCTGGCGCACGTGGTCGTCGTGGTCGAGTCGCCCGTGCGCAGCGGTGCGCGCAACACCGCGCGGGTGGCCCGCCAGCTCCGGCGCCCGTTGTACGTGTGCGCGGCCCCGCCCTGGCACGAACTCGGGCACGGCTGCGTCCAGGAGATTCGCCTGGGAGCGCGTCCTCTGATCTCCGTTCGGGACATCCTGCGCCAGCTGGCCGAGCAGCAAGCGCACCCTGTTGCGGCCGCTTTCCCTCCACAGCGCGCCGCGCCCCAGCAGCTGAGCCTGGGCGGGGGGCTCGGTGAAGTCCCAGGCATATCCGGCGTTTGCGGGCTGAGCCCGGACATGGTGCTCATAGAAACCCTCCGTTCGGGGCCTGCGTACCCCGATGAGCTCTGTCTGCGGACAGGCCTTTGTCCACAGGCTCTTCAAGAACTGCTCTTGACACTCAGGCTGGACGGGGTCTTAGTGTCCGACGCATCCGGCCGATTAACGCTCGTAAATGACTAGAATGACTAGTTTTTGTTCCAAATGCCGGGACGGAGTGACTTGCACGGACGCTGCCCGAAGCGCATTGCAAGGAGCGGGAAGGCGAAACCAAGCTGATGAATAAGACGCTCGTCGTCGTCGAATCGCCCGCCAAGGCCAAGACCATCAAGAAGTACCTTGGACCGGGCTTCGAGGTGTTGGCCAGCAAAGGCCACGTCAAAGATCTGCCCAAAAAGATGGGGATCGATGTCGAGCATGGTTTCAAGGAAACCTACGAAATCATCGAGAGCAAAGCCAAGGTGCTCGCGGACCTGAAGACGGAGGCCAAGAAGGCGGACCGTCTCCTGCTGGCGACCGACCCTGATCGTGAGGGCGAAGCCATCGCCTGGCACCTGTCCGAAGAGCTCGGCCGGCCGAAGCTCGACGTACAGCGCGTGGAGTTTCACGAGATCACGAAGAAGGGCGTACAGACGGGCCTCGAAAAGCCGCGCGCCCTCGATAACCACCTGTACGACGCCCAGCGCTGCCGCCGGGTGCTCGATCGCATCGTGGGATACGACGTTTCCGCGCTGGTCTGGTCCAAGCTCGCCTTTGGGCTGAGCGCCGGCCGCGTGCAATCGGTGGCCTTGCGTTTGATCGTGGAGCGCGAGCGCGAAATCGAAGCCTTCGTTCCCGAGGAGTACTGGAACATCGGCGCCGCCCTGCGCGGCAAGGATCCGCAGTCGCTCGTCTCCCGCCTCACCAAGGCCAACGGCGAGAAGATCGAAGTACACGATGGCGAGCTGGCGGCCGCCGTTCGTGATGACCTGGCAAGCAGTAGCTACAAGGTCACTCAGATCACGCGCCGCGAGCAGCGCCGCAACGCTCCCGCGCCGTACACCACGAGCAAGCTGCAGCAGGACGCCACGAGTTACCTGCGCTTCACCACGAAGCGCACCATGAACGTGGCGCAGCGCCTCTACGAAGGCATCGACCTCAAGAAGGACGGCGGCCAAGTCGGCCTCATCACTTACATGCGTACCGATTCAGTGCGCGTGAGCAACGACGCCATCGAAGAGGTACGGGAACACATCCAGGGCACTTTCGGAGTCAAGTTCCTGCCGGAAAAGCCGAACGCTTTCCGCTCGAAGAAGAGCGCCCAAGAAGCGCACGAAGCCATCCGTCCCACCTCGCTCGAATACTCACCGGACCGCGTGAGGAAGCATCTCTCCGATGAACAGTTCAAGCTCTACAAGCTGATCTGGGATCGCTTCGTTGGCTCGCAAATGACTCCGGCCGTGTACGACCAAACCGGGGTGGACATCGAAGCGAATCCGGAGCGAAGCGGCGCCCGCCACAAGAGCTACACCCTGCGCGCGAGCGGCAAGGTCCTGAAGTTCGCGGGCTGGCTGGCTCAGTACGAAAAGAAGTCGTACGGCGAAGACGCTCCCAAAGAGTTCGCGGGCGAAGACGAATCGAACGGCCCGGACACCGCCGAGCGCGAAGCCCCCAATACCAACGGTGCCAAGGCGAACGGCGCTTCCAAGAAGGTCAGCCTCGAAGAAGACCAGGAAGGCACTTTGCCCGAGCTCAGCGAAGGCGAAGTGCTGAAGCTCGTGACTCCGCCCGGCGTCATCGCCGAGCAAAAGTTCACGCAGCCGCCCCCGCGTTTCAATGAAGGTTCGCTCGTGCGTGAGCTCGAGAAGCGCGGCATCGGTCGCCCCAGCACGTACGCTGAAATCATCAGCAAGGTGCAGGCGCGCGATTACGTCGAGAAGCTGCCTGGCGGTCAGATGAAAGCCACGGAGCTCGGCAAGATCGTGGTGGACGGTCTGGTCTCCACCGAGCTCGACTTCATGGATCCGGACTTCACCGCCAAGATGGAGGAGGAGCTCGACGAGGTCGAAGCGGGCAAGCTCGAACGCGAAGAGCTACTGAAGCGCTTCTACAAGCGTTTCCGGCAGGTGCTCGAGACGGCCAAGAAGCAGAAGCGCTGGGCGCCGGAACCCGAAGTCACCGAGCACAAGTGCGAGGAGTGCGGCTCGATCCTCCTCAAGCGTTGGAGCAAGAACGGCTACTTCCTCGGCTGCGAGACCTACCCGAAGTGCAAGTACACGCGGGACCTGGGCAAAGACGGCGAAGCGCCGGCGCAGCCGCAGCTCACTGACATCGCTTGCGACAAGTGCGGCAAGCCGATGAGCATTCGTACCGGTCGCTACGGCGAGTTCCTGTCCTGCAGCGGCTACCCCGAATGCAAGAACGCCAAGCCCGTTCCGCTCGGCGTCCCGTGCCCCAAGTGCGCGGGCGACATCATCGAGGTGCGCTCCAAGAAGCGCGGCGGCAAGAACTTCTACGGCTGCGCCAACTACCCGAAGTGCGACTTCAAGGTCTGGCAAAAGCCCGTCAAAGAGCCCTGCCCGCAGTGCAATTACCCATTCCTCGTCATCGCCGGCGGCAAGAATCCGAAGCTCGTCTGCGCCCGCGGCAAGGAATGCGGCTACTCGCGCCCGCTCGAAGAGAACGAGACGGGTGAAGTCGGACGCGGCGAAGAGCAGGCACGCAGCGGGGTCACGGAAAAGCCCGCGCAGCGTTCCGGCTCTACCAGCACCGCTGTGCCGTGACCTCCGGTACCCGGGTCACCATCATCGGCGCCGGCCTGGCGGGGTCGGAAGCCGCGCTGCAGCTCGCATCGCGCGGCATCTCCGTGCGCTTGCTGGAACAGAAGCCCAAGGCGCGCACCCCGGCGCAGACCAACGACTCGCTCTGCGAGCTGGTGTGCTCGAACTCGTTTCGCGGCGCCGCGCTCTCCAACGCCGTGGGTCTCCTCAAAGAGGAAATGCGCCGGCTCGGCTCGTTCGTCATGCAGGTGGCCGACGAAACCCGAGTCCCCGCCGGCGGTGCCCTGGCCGTCGACCGCGAGCGCTTCGCGGAAAAAGTTACCGCGCTCCTGACCGCCCACCCACTCATCGAGCTCACTAGCGAGCTGGTCACCGAGATCCCTGCGCAACGACCGCTCGTCATCGCCACCGGGCCTCTCACGGGTGACGCCCTGGCGGAGGCGATAGCCGCCCGCGTCGGCAGCGCAGCGCTCGCTTACTACGACGCGATCGCGCCGATCGTGAGCGCCGAGTCGCTCGACTGGGACAAGGTGTTCTTCGCGTCCCGCTACGACAAAGGCGAAAGCGACGAAGACCGCAACGCTTACGTCAACTGCCCGCTCAGTGAGGCCGAGTACCGCACGTTCGTCGCGGAGCTGCGCGCTGCCATCAAAGTCGCGCCGAAGGCGTTCGAAGACGTGCGCTACTTCGAAGGCTGTCTACCCATCGAGGTCATGGCCGAACGCGGCGAACAAACGCTCTCTTTCGGTCCCATGAAACCCGTGGGCCTCACCGATCCGCGCACCGGCAAGCGCCCGTACGCCGTCGTGCAGCTGCGCAAGGAAGACGAAGCCGGCACCGCGTACAACCTGGTCGGCTTCCAAACGCGCATGACCTGGCCGGAGCAAACGCGCATCTTCCGCAGCATTCCCGGCCTCGAACAAGCCGAGTTCTTCCGCTACGGCGCCGTGCACCGCAACACGTTCCTCAACGCCCCGAAGCTGCTCGACGAAACGCTGCAGCTTCGCGGCGAGCCGGGCCTGTACTTCGCCGGGCAAATCACCGGCACCGAAGGCTACGTGGAGAGCGCCGCTTCCGGTCTGCTCTGCGCCCGCTTCATCGCGGACCGCCTCGCCGGGCGCGAGCCCCGCGTGCCCCCCAAGACCACGGCCCACGGCGGCCTGCTCACGCATCTTGCGCGGAACGAGCAAACCTACCAACCGTCGAACATCACGTTTTCCCACTTGCCGCCCTGGGCAGGCAAACGCCTGCAAAAGCGCGTCAAGTACGAAGCCATCGCCGAACGCGCGCTGCGCGACCTGGCGACGTACATCGAAGAGCAGCCGCATTCTGCCGCCGGATGATTAGAGCAAATCGCTGATCGTTCCGTCTGCGAAGAGCCACTGGTCCTTGGGGATGATCCAGCGCGAGCCGTGCCGGACGATGCGGCCGCGTTCGAGCAAGCGCTGAGCGGCGCGTTTGCGATCCGCCGGCCACGCTTCCACGCCGAGCTCCGCGGCTTGCTCGTCGATGTCGATGCCCTGTGCGAGGCGTAGGCCGAGGAGCAGGCGCTCGCGCAGTAACGTTTCGCGGTCTAGCGGTTCCACCACGCTGATGAGCTCGCCGGCGCCGGCATCGAGCAGCGCTGCGTGGGGCCAATCCTTGGCCGACTCCAAATAGCGCTCGGGTGAAGGCGTGTTGCGGTAGCGAACCCGCTCGGCGCCGAAGTCGACCGTGCCCCATGCGCCGCAGCCCAGGCCCAAGTACTCGGTGCCGCGCCAGTAGCCCAGGTTGTGCACCGCGTACGCCCCGCCGCGCGCGTAGTTACTGATTTCATAGTGCTCGAAGCCCTGCGCCGCCAGCGTCTCCTCAACGGCAACGAACGACTCCGCCACGCGGCCTTCGTCGAGCAGCGGCAGCTTGCCCTTTTTTGCGAGCGCGCCGAACTGCGTGCCCGGCTCGATCGTCAGAGCGTACGCGCTCAGGTGAGTGGGGCCGAGCTCCGCCAACGTGGCGGCTTCGGCTGCGGCGACCTCCGGAGCCTGTCCGGCCACCCCGAAAATCAGGTCGGCTGAAACACGTTCCACCCCGCTGGCCAGCGCCTCCCGCACGCTGCAGAGGGCACTCTCCGGGTCATGCAGGCGCCCCAAAAACTGCAGCCGGCCTGCTTCGAGCCCCTGCACCCCGATGCTGAAGCGGTTCACTCCGGCCGCAATGAATCCCTGCGCGCGCGCCCCGTTGAAACTCGTGGGATTGCATTCCAGCGTTACCTCCGGCCGAGTTTCGGCATTCGTTTCGGGATTTCCGAATGCGCCGAGAATGCCGGCCAATACCCGGCGGACCTGTTCGGGATCCCAGAGCGACGGCGTTCCGCCGCCGAAAAACACGCTCTTCAGCCGCCGCGGTCCGAGCTCGCGCGCCCGGCGTTCGAGTTCCGTCAAAACCGCGTCCGCGTAACGCTCGTGCCGCAAATCCGCCGCCGGGCTCGCGACACTCAGAAAATCACAATACGGGCACTTCTTGAGGCACCACGGAAAGTGAACATACACGCCGAGCTCTGCCGTTTCTGGCGCAGGAGTCGCAGCCTTCAGCCCCGCAGCGGCGGCGGACGGCAGGCGCGCCTGTGGCGGCTTTGCGGCGGTCATGAGCAGGTGTTAGCTTCTATGCAGCGCGAGTGTTCGCGCTGAGCAATTCCCACGTGTTTGCCATCGATCAGATCGTTGACCGGGTTCAAAGCTACCATCCTGGTGCGGATCTAGACCTCATCCGCAGGGCCTACCACTACTCCGAGTGGGCGCACCGCGAGCAGATGCGAAAAAGCGGGGACCCGTACTTCGTACACCCTGCGAGCGTCGCCGGCATCCTCACTGACTTGCGCCTGGACACGGCCAGCGTCTGTGCCGGCCTGCTCCACGACGTGGTGGAAGACACCCTCGCCACCGTTGGCGATATCGCCGAGGGCTTCGGTCAGGAAGTCGCCACCCTGGTGGACGGGGTCACCAAGCTCGGCAAGATCAACTTCACCTCGCGTGAAGACCGCCAGGCGGAAAACTTCCGCAAGATGGTGGTGGCCATGGCGCAGGACATCCGAGTCCTGCTGATCAAGCTGTGCGACCGGCTCGACAACATGCGCACGCTCGATCACATGAGCCCCGAATCGCAGGAGCGCATCTCCCGCGAAACGATGGAGATCTACGCACCGCTCGCCAATCGTCTCGGCATTCAGGCCATCAAGAGCGAGCTCGAGGACCTTTCACTCAAGTACGTAGACGGGGACACCTACCGGCAAATCCTCAGCAAGCTCAACAAGACCAAGAAAGAGCGAGATCGTTACATCGAAGGCGTGTGCCGCACCATCACTTCGCGTTTGGCCGAACACGAGTTCGCCGCCGAGGTGACGGGTCGAGCGAAACACGTCTACTCGATTCATCGCAAGATGAAGGAGCAGCAGTGCGAGTTCGAACAGATGTTCGACATCCTCGCGTTCCGCATCTGCGTCGAATCCGTAGCCGACTGTTACGCCGCGCTCGGCGTCATCCACTCGCGCTGGACCCCGATCCCCGGGCGCTTCAAGGACTACGTCGCGCTGCCCAAGCCGAACATGTATCAGTCGCTGCACACCACGGTGATTGGCCCGGGCCGCCAGCGCATCGAAATCCAGATTCGCACCCACGAGATGCATCGCGTCGCCGAACACGGCGTGGCCGCACACTGGAAGTACAAAGAGCGCATCTCGGGAGGCGTGGACCCGCGCGACGCCGAACGCTTCAGCTGGCTGCGCGAGCTGGCGGACTACCAGCAGAACCTCAAAGATCCGGCCGAATTCCTGGAGAGCGTCAAGATCGACCTCTTCCCCGACGAGGTCTACGTCTTCACCCCCAAGGGAGACGTGCGCGTGTTCCCGCGCGGCTCCACGCCGATCGACTTCGCCTACGCCATTCACTCCGAAGTCGGCCACCACTGTTCCGGCGCGCGCGCCAACGGGCAAATCGTGCCGCTCCGCT
>DATHEN010001233.1:0-2457 GCA_035318565.1 Polyangiaceae bacterium | reverse complement strand
CCGTTCGCTGACGAGGGTCTCATGCAGGGCTGGTTGCGGGATGCGCAGCTGCCAGGATTTCTGTCGCCAAGTCGCCAAGCGCGCCAAGACCTCGCCAGCAGATTTTTGGGCGTTGAGAACTGTGCCGCTCAGCACGCCGCGCAAACGACGCGTTACGTGACTGCTCGCGTCATTTGAGCGACGCGCAGCCGCACTCAGACCGGCGCGGGACGAATCCACTCCTCCATGCGACGAGCCAGCTCGTCGAGCAGCTCGCTGACTGGCACGTCTTCGGGAGGATTCAGCACCAGCTGCATGATCGTCGAGGAAACGAGATTGATCAAAAGGTGCAGCGACGCCGCCGAGAAGTCGAAGCGCACCAGCGCCTGGGCGCGCCTTTGCACCTCCAAAGAGAATTCGAGCAAGCGCGGCGCGAGCGCCCGGATCGGCTCGAGCTGGTACGTGTACGGGATCTGATTCAGGAACACGGCCACGAGCGTCTTCTCGCGCAGAACGCTGTCGTAGATGAGCTCGATCCAGAGCCGGCTCGCGTTCGCCTCTCCACCTTCGATCACCCGCGGCAAGCCCTGCTCGAGTCGAGCCAGCACGCGTTCCACCAAGCGTTCGGCGACCTGCGCCACGATCGCATCCTTGCCCGGGAAGTACTCGTAGAGCGACGCGATGTTCACGCCGGCGCGTTCGGCGATGTGATTCGTGGTGGTCTTGGTGTAGCCGCGCCGCGGCAGAAGCCAAGTACAGGCCTCCACCAGGGCATCGAACGTGTCTCGTGAGCGTGCCTGAGCGGGTCGCTTTTTTGGTGTGAAATCGCGGCGTTTGCGCAGCAGGCTCATGCCCTGGCCGGGCCTGCCGGGTATCCGAGTAATCCGAGCATTTACTTGGATTATACTGCAGAAACCCCCGCCGAGGAGCCTGCCATGCTGCGCGCCGTCTCGAAGCCCGACACCTCGCTCTCGGAGCCCGTACGAGCCAAGCTCGTCGCACACTTGAACGCGGCCCTCGGCCCGCAGAACGAAGAGGAATTCTACGGAGGAGAGCCGGGCGACCCCGGCCTGATCGGCCCCGGCAGCATGTCGTGGGAAATCAACGGCGACCTGGCGAGCCTGCTGCTGGCGGGTACCGGAGCGATTCTCATGGAGCTCCTGCACCCTTCGGTGATGGCAGGCGTCTACACGTTCTCGAATTACCAGCGCGACCAGCTCCGGCGCACACAGAACACGCTCGGTTACGTGCTGCGCACCACCTTTGGAAACACGGCTGCCGCCACCCGGTTGATCGATCAAGTCAAAGGCATCCACGGCCGCATTCAGGGTGTGCGTCCGGACGGCGTGCCGTACCGCGCCCTGGATCCGGAGCTGATCGGCTGGGTGCACACCTGCATTCCCTGGGCCGTCATGACCGCGTACGATCGTTATCGCCGGCCGCTGTCGCTCGAAGAGAAGAACCGCTACCTGCGCGAGCAGGCAGTGATCGGGCGCATGGGCGGAGCGGACAGGGTGCCGGAAACCGTCGGCGAGCTCGAAGAGTACGTGGAACGTATGCGACCGAAGCTCGCCGTCAACGAGCAAACCTTGAACTTCATCGACTTCGTCAGGGGACGGACGGAAGACATCCGAGTCAGCGAGCCCGAACGCTGGTACCGCTGGCTGGTCATCCACACATCCATGTCGCTGATGCCGGAGTGGGCGCAACGCCTGACGCACACGGCGCAACCGAAATCGGTTCGCGGCGTGCTCGCTCCCACCGATCGTCTCAGGGCGAGGCTCTTGCACTGGGTCGTCCCCGAGATGCCTTGCAAGCGCATGGCCCTGGCCCGCGTCTCGAAGCGCGTCTCGCAAGACGCGCCGTCTCAGGGGCCCAGCAGATCCTTCCAGGTGTCGGGTTCGGCCTGAAACATCCCGGTGATCCAGCCCTTGGGTGTAGTGCCTTCGATGCTCACGGCGTCCGCGCCCCAGCCCACCACGTGCAGGGTGCCCGTGAGCAGGAAGCGCCGAAACCGGTCCGGGAAGGCCGCCTGAACTTTACCGGTCTCGGCGAGCAGGAGCTCTTTGAAAGCTGCATCCTCGAGCCTCAGGAACATTTTGCCGATCGACGGATCTTCATAGTAGCTGAGCAGCGCAATCTGCAGCGTAGGGTCGCGCTCCAGCATCCAGGCGTAGAGCGGCGTGAGTTGTCCGCGGCCCGCCTGACAATCAACGCAGCTCGCAGGGACGAGGTCGGCGAATCTCCATTGGTCTAGACGTGCTTCCACGTCGGCGGACTGTGCAAGGTTTTGAATTCCCGGGCCCGAGTCATTGATCACGAATAGCTGCGCGTTCGGGTACGCGAGGCGCACGGCGAGCATGGCGGACAGCGTGCCGTATCCCCCAGCGCTGGCGCCGGACAATACGATGTGTGTCGGGTTCGGGAAGTGTTCGAGCGCGATGTCGAGCGCCGCAGCGAGGTTTCTTCGTCCGCGGT
>DATHEN010001232.1:0-3738 GCA_035318565.1 Polyangiaceae bacterium | reverse complement strand
AGCCTCGTCGGCGGAGACTTGTCCGAGACGCAGGCCCATGAACGTCAAATGCAGGAGATGTATCGGTCCAGTCGCACCGCGCTCTTCAAGCACTGAACGAGTTCGAGCCTTTCATTTCACCGGCTCCGCCCACGGCTCCTCACAGCGAGGGCTCGAGGGCAAGCCGCACCACGGAGAGATCCCAGGCCATGAGCAAGAGTCCCATTGGTCACGCCCTTTCGGCGTTGAACACCATCGCCGGCAGCGAGCTACTGCACAAGTACGGCTTGTACCAGCCCGCGACCAAGGTCGTGTATCACGCTTCGCGCAATGGCTTTCGCGCCGCGACCGCGCTGGTGCGTCAATTCAAGGCGGTCGAGAAGCGCGACAGCGCCGAGAGGCTGCCCGCGCCGGAGAAGAAGAAAGACCTGTTCGATCTCAACATCAGCGACGAGCAGCAGTCGATCCGTGAGATGGCGCAACGCTTCGCCAAAGAGCTGATGCGCGCCGCGGCGCCGAAGGCGAACGACGCGTGCAAGGCTCCCGAGGGGTTCGCGGCTCAATTCGCGGAGCTCGGGCTCGCGCAGTTCGCCGTTCCCGAGTCGCTCGGTGGCGCTGCGGCAGAGAGCTCGACCGTGACGCAGGCGCTGGTCGCCGAGGATCTGGCATGGGGCGACATGGGCCTCGCGCTGGCGGCGCTCGCGCCGATCGGCGTCGCGAACGCGCTGGCGCGCTGGGGATCCGCCGAGCAACAGTCCCGCTACCTGCAGCCGTTCGCGGGTGAAAATCCGCCGGTCGCCGCGCTCGCCATCACCGAAGCACGGCCTGCATTCGAGCCGCGCGAGCTGCGCACACGCGTTCGCCAGGACGGAAGCGGGTTCGCGCTGAGTGGCGAGAAGACGGCCGTACCGCTCGCGGAGAGCGCGGAGTTCTTCCTCGTGGCCGCCGATCTGCTCGGCAAAGGGCCGCAGCTGTTCATCGTCGAGGCCAACACTCCGGGCGTGACCGTGCGAGCCGAACCGAGCATGGGCGTACGCGCTTCGACCTTGGGCACCGTCAGGTTCGAAGAAGTGCGTCTGACGCATGACGCGCTGCTCGGCGGGGCCCCGGGCGCGGTCGACTATGAAGAGGTCCTGAGCCGCTGCTCGATCGGCGCCTGCGCCCTCGCCGTCGGCACCTGTCAGGCGATCCTCGATTATGTCATCCCGTACTGCAACGATCGCAAAGCGTTCGGCGAGCCGATCAGTAATCGCCAGGCCGTCGCGTTCATGATCGCCGACATTGCCATCGAGCTCGCGGGCATGCGTCTTCTGACGTGGCGCGCCGCGAGCCGCGCGGAACAAGGCCTGCCATTCCAGCGTGAAGCGTACCTGGCGCGCGTGCTGTGCAGTGAAAAGGGCATGAAGATCGGCACGGACGGCGTGCAGCTGCTCGGGGGCCACGGCTTCACCAAGGAGCACCCCGTCGAGCGCTGGTATCGCGATCTGCGCGCCATCTCCCTGCTGGAAAACGGCCTGCTCGTTTGAGCGCCCGGAACAACGACTTTTAGCGACACAAAGGATATCAGAGCATGTACCTCGAAATTCCGAAGAAGCTGAATGCGTTCGTCGACCAGGCGCACCAGGTCGGCGACAACGTCTTCCGGCCCATCTCGCGCAAGTACGACCTGGCCGAGCACGAGTATCCAAAGGAGCTCGACATGCTGGCCGCCGCAATGGACGGCATGGCCGAAGGCGACGCAAACATGAACGCCGGCGCCGGCAAGCTCCGCCAGGAGAAGAAGCGCGACGGCGGCGTGCGCAACGGCACGAACATGTCCACCGTGCTCGGCCTGCTCGAGCTGTGCTGGGGTGACGTCGGCCTCGCGCTGACCATCCCACGCCAAGGTCTCGGCAACGCGGCGATCGCCGCCGTCGCCAACGACGAGCAGCTCGCGCGCTTCAAGGGCAAGTGGGCCTCCATGGCCATCACCGAGCCGGATGCGGGCAGCGACTCCGCCGCAATCCGCACGACCGCACGCAAAGACGGCGACCACTACGTGCTCAATGGCGAAAAGATCTTCGTGACCGCCGGCGAGCGCTGCGACTGCGTCGTGGTTTGGGCGAGCCTGGATCCGGGAGTCGGGCGCGCTGCCATCAAGAGCTTCGTGGTCGAAAAGGGCACGCCGGGCATGGAAGTCGCGCGCCTCGAGCACAAGCTCGGCATCAAGGCGTCCGACACCGCGACGATCCTGTTCAGCGATTGCCGAGTGCCGAAAGAGAACCTGCTCGGCAACCCCGAGATCGACACGAAGCAAGGCTTCGGCGGCGTGATGCAGACCTTCGACAACACGCGCCCCGTCGTCGCCGCCATGGGCATCGGCGTCGCGCGCGCCGCGCTCGAAAAAGCGCGCGAGCTCCTGAAAAAAGAGGGCTTCAAGGCCGCCTACGATCGCAGCATCTGGAACACGAGCTCGATCGAAGCCGAGCTCTACCGCATGGAAGCCGACCTCGAGGCGGCGCGACTGCTCACGATTCGCGCCGCCTGGATGGCCGACAACGGCCAGCCGAACTCCGTCGAAGCCTCGATGGCCAAGGCCAAAGCGGGACGCACGGCCAACTCAGTGACTCTGCGCTGCGTCGAGCTCTGCGGCGCCATGGGCTACAGCGAGGGCGAGCTGCTCGAGAAATGGGCCCGCGACTCGAAGATCCTCGACATCTTCGAGGGCACGCAGCAAATCCAGCTGCTCATCATCGCGCGCCGTTTGCTCGGCAAGAGCTCCGCGGAATTGAAGTAGCGTTAGCAGCCCACCCCCTCCGTCGTCCGCGTTTGGCGTCACGACGGCTTCGCCTTGAGTGTATGGTCCGCCCGACTAAGGCCCGGAAGGCTCCTCTCATTTGGATTTTCAAGTTCAGGGCCGAACTTACAAAACCAAAATAGAAGGCAGTCCGCCGCCGACACGCGCGGCGCGGCGGCTCAGTAGCTGCCCGAATCGAGCCGTTGCCAGAGCCACGTCAAGCTGCCGTTCAGGTCCCCTTGCCGGAGCGCGCGGAAGTCCACACCGGTGACGTTCGCGGGCAGCGCGAGGGGCGCTGGCGTCAAGAGAAGTGCGTAGGCTGTGCCGTTGACCGTGCGCTGTTCGGAGAGGTGAGCGCCGGCGGCCGTGCGCGCCGTGACGAAAGCGCTCACGTCGTTGGCGGGTCCTTTGACGACGTACTCGAAGCGTTCTTGAAATTGTGCGGCATTGACCGGCGATGGACGAACGTGAATGCGATACAGGCCCGCGCGCGAAGCAGCTGGAATGTGGGCCACATCGCGGGTTCTTAGTATGCGCGTGTCTGCCACGCGAACGTCGGCCACAGTGGGAATGGGCCGCGGCAGCGCCCCGCTCGACGTGGACAAGCCCACGTTCGTCACGTTGGTGTACGCCCCTTCTGCACGATACGGCTCGCCCGTGACGTTCTCGGCGGAGATATTGTTGCGGAGCGAGATGTCGTTCAGCGGTCCGGCTGGCGCGTTCAGGCCGCTCAGCAAGATACCCGGGTGGCCTAAGCGATGCGTGCAGCGGTACACAGTGTTGTTTTCGATGCTGATGCCGCTGCTGCTGGCGCTGTCGTACGAGGGTTCGGATGCCACGATGATACCCGCACCCGCCACGCCGATCGCCCAGTTGTGGTGGATGCGGATCGAGTCTCCCCCGATCACCGAATAGCCGCGTCCCCAACCGTTGCCCAGGATCGTGTTGCGCCACCACTCCATGTCGCCGCAGCGCGGGCTCGT
>DATHEN010001231.1:0-3248 GCA_035318565.1 Polyangiaceae bacterium | reverse complement strand
CCGCATGCGCACCGGCTCGCATCACAACATCGTATCGATGCACAACAGCGATAAAGAGGTCGGGTGGACTCAGGATCGCTCGGTCGGCATCTTCGATACCGATCCGGTGGAGGGCAACGGACCGTTGCTCGCCATTCTGGGCGGTGAGCAGCGCCCGGACGACGGCAACCCGGCGACCCTCGAGAAACCCGCCGAGGACGAGGGCCAGTACCTGGTGTGGCCGGCGAATCCGAAGATCGTCTGGAACATGCACCACTTCAACACCACGCAGGCGGACCTGCTGCGCGAGGGTTGGGTGAACATCTGGTGGGAGCAAAACGCGACCCAGCCGGTGAACTGGTACATGGGCTTGGATTTTCAGTCGGGCGCGGGCACGCGCTTCGCCATCGAGCCGAATAGCACGGTGGACCTGCACTTTTCGTGGACCATCCCCACTGACTGGCCAGCGTTCCGCTTGCTGCGCGTATTCGGTCACCGGCACTACTGGACCACCAACTTCAGCAGCTGGATCGAGCGTGCTGGCGGCGCCGGAACCGAGCTCATCTATCAGTCGTTCCAGTGGGAAGACATGCCGACGTATCGCTTCGATTCGGTGGTCAAAAATCCCACACCGGACGCCGACGCCCACACCGACGGCGCCACGTCCGGACGTGTCGAGCTGCGCCCGGGAGACAAGGTGCACTTCAACTGCCACATCGAATACACGGACGAACGCAAAGCGCTCGACGTGTCGGCACCGCATCCCAACGTGAACGGACCGCTCCGCTTCGGCAACGAGGCGTATGACCGGGAGATGTGCATCCAGTTCGGAAACGTGACCGGCGGCATGCTCTATTTCCCGACCAAGGACGAGACCCCACTCCCCGAGTTCGCCACGAAGTAAGCGTTCTGTCGCGAAGCGCTCGACTTGTGCAATGCCTGCTCAAGTCGAGCCGTCGGATTGTGCGCGGATTGCGCAACTTCGAGCGGACTGCGGCTCACGACACGAGTTTTTTATCGCTGGTGAGCTTCTTGCACAAGGAGAGGGGGGGCGATCTGCGAAGCTCTCTCCCGACTCATTCGCTGCTCGGGTCCAGCTTGCGCGGGCGGGGCAGGTTGAATTCGACGAGCCGCGCCACGAAGGTGCGGCGGCTCATGCCGAGCAGTTTCGCGGCTGCACTTTGATTGCCGCCGCACTCGCGCAGCGCCTCGACGATGCGCTTCTTTTCGAGCTCTTTGAGCTCGGCCTGAATCGGTTTTGGATCTGCGTCGAGAGCTTTGCGGCAGCCGGAACGCACCGCTCCGGGTAAGTGTTCGGCGCGAATTTCATCACCTCGGCAAAGCACGAGCGCGCGATCGATGGCGTTCCTGAGCTCGCGTACGTTGCCGGGCCAGTCGTAGGCAGTCAGTGCTTCGAGCGCGTCGTTCGAGAAATGCGGCGCGGCCGGCTTGTCGAGCTGTCGGGCTGCTTCCGCCGCGAACAGGCACGCCAGGGGCTCGATGTCTGGCTGCCGCTCGCGGAGCGGCGGAATTAGGATGCTCATGCCGTTCAGCCGATAGAAGAGGTCCGCTCGGAAGCGACTGGCTCGTACCTCGGCTTGCACGTCACGGTTCGTAGCTGCGATGAACCGAACGTCCACTTTGCGCGCGCTGCGGCCGCCCAGACGCGTGACTTGGCGTTCCTCGATGATGCGCAGCAGTTTTGCTTGGGTTTCGCCGGGGAGCTCCCCGACCTCGTCGAGAAACAGCGTGCCGCGATCGGCCGCTTCGAACACGCCCGGGTGAGCTTGGCTGGCGCCCGTGAACGCGCCCTTCTCGTAGCCGAACAGCGCCGCCTCGAGCAGGCTGCCGCTGAGCGCCGCGCAGTTGACCCCGGCAAACGCTTCGTCCTTGCGCGCTGAGCGCTCGTGAATGAAGCGCGCCAGCACCTCTTTACCCACGCCGGTCTCGCCGAGCAGCAGCACGCTGATGGCCGCGCCCGCTGCGAGCTCGGCCTGGTCGTAGGCGGCGGCCATGCCCGGATCGTGAATGACTCCGCGCCGGCTCTCGGGATTGGCGTCCGCGCCGCGCAGCGCCGTCGGGTCTTGCCGGGCGCGGCGCACGACGATCGTCACCCCACCGAGCATCACGGCTTGCCCCACCGCAATCTCCGCTGCTTGCCTCGAGAGTTGGCGCAGCCCCACGGTGTCCGCCGGGCCGCTGCCGCCTTCTTCGGGAACGAAGGTCCCGTTGGTGCCGCCGAGATCTTCGATGCGCAGCGGCGGGCCGGCGTGCAAGACGGCGTGGTAGCGAGAGAGCGACGGATTCTCGACGCACACGTCGTTGTCCTCGGCTCTCCCGACCTTCAAGCTGGCGCCAGCGGGGACGGGGACGACCTGAATGTCGTCCTGAGAAAAAAGGACGAGCTCTAGTTGCGGCGCTGAGCTCGACACGACGAGGAGAGGATAGCGGCGGCGCGGTGCGTCGGGCAATGCCGTGCGCCAGTTGTGCGCAAGTTGGCGGGCGTTGTTGCGCAAACTTCGCGCAACTCGCCGTCAGTCGCGCGGTTCGGATCCAGTGTCCGGTGTGGAGCGCCGCCTGCGGCGCGTTCCTCTCAGCGCACAGCGCGCGAGCCATGCTGTAACGCCAGCCATGCCGATCAGCAGCCAGGACGGGGTGGAACCCGCGCGTGCAGCTGCTGGCCCAGCGGGCCCCACGCCACAGGGGGAGGGGGTCTGCATCAAGGTGCTGGGATCGACGCACTCGCCGTCGAAATCACAGCGCAGTGAGCCGCTGCATTCATTGTCGGTCGCGCACCGCAGCTTTTGTTTGGGTGTGCAATCGCCGCCGTCGCAGGTGCTGGCCTCGCACTGGCCGCCGTCGCACGTCGGAGATGGCTCAGCTCCTGCATCACAGGTGCCGTCCATTTCGCAGGGAATGCGCCGGCAGCCGTCGCCGTCACATTTGCCGCCGCATTCCGTGCTGATGTCGGGGGCGCAGTTGCCCAATCCATCGCAGGCGAGTGTCAGCTGCAGATTTCCGGCGCATCTGTTTTGGCCGCATACCGTCTTTTCTGGGTGGTAAGCGCAGGCGCCCTGGCCGTCGCAATAGCCTGTCGTAAGGCAGCTGTTCACCGGATGAGCTGGGCACCGCTGTCGTCCAGCGGCGCCGTTCACCACGTTCTCGCACTCACCATTTCCGCCCTGATCGCCCCTCAAAGCCCCGGTGCAAGCGACGCAGTCGCCGTCGCATGCGCTTTCGCAGCACACGCCGTCCACGCAATGGCCGGA
>DATHEN010001230.1:0-3036 GCA_035318565.1 Polyangiaceae bacterium | reverse complement strand
GTTCGAGCGCGTCGTTACTGGCGGAAGCGCCGCCGGCGCGATCGACACAGTCCGCCAGGATTTCCGAAGCCACGCGCATGGGATTGCGGCTCAGACATCCGAGACACGAAGTCGAGAGCGTGGGCGCCACGTGACGGCAGTGACGGACCGCGCAACGCGCGAGATCGGCGGCGCCTTCGTCCGCGCAGTGTTGGTTGATACAAGCCTCGACGGGAGCAATCTCGCTCGAAGTGCAGGGCTTCGCGTCCTGGGCAGACAAGGGCTCTGGATGAATCCGTTCCGGCAAGCGATCGCCCGCGGCCTTCACCAGCATTTGCCAGTGCTCTTCGAGCCAGAACTCCTGCACGCAGAGCACGTCCGGCGCTTCACTCGCCAGCGCTCGAGCAACTTCGGGCGCGCGCTCGGCGGCGTGGTCCAGGATGCCGACGGCGAGGCCCGCATTGAAGGTCATCAGGCGCAGGCTCGAAGGGTCTCGACTACTTTTGGCACCGCTCCGCTCGCTCGGAGCCCGCTGTACTGCCGCAACGCCCGAGCGGAGCCGCAGCGTCGAGTTCTGGCAAGCAGCCAGGCTCAGGAGCAGAGCGAAAACGGCTAGGCGAGTCATTGGGTACAAGACCCCTTAAAAGTATGACTCATCCCTGCGTGCCGAGCCGGCCCACGCCGCAACTAACCGTTGCCCGACCTCGGGCGGCCGGACGGCCTCCTGGCGTTCGCGCGTGCTCACGCGGCCTCCTCCCTGAGTTTCAGCCACCGTTGGCGGTGATCTCCACGGAGCCGCTCACTTGAACTCGAGCAGCGAACGCCTGTGCGGCGGCTTGCGGGAGCAACGGGTTGTCGCGAATGATCAAATCGCCGTCGATCACTTCCAGTGCAGCCAGAGCGTCCAGATTCGGGAGCGCCTGGTTGCTGCTGATCTGCAGCGGACCCGTCGTGCGTACTCCTTCCAAGCCGTGCAAACTCGTCAACGCGAAGTTGGAGCCGATGAGTACGTCGCCGTGAATGGCATGCAGCTTCACGAAGCCGCGTAAATCGGTGAGCCGAGCATGGTTCGTCGCACTCAGGCCGCCCAGGGTTTCGATGTTCTCGACCCCGGTCAGCGTGATCAGTTGGTCATTCCTGAAGAAAGACAGCCGTCCCTCCACGGCGCGCAGGTTGGCGAGCTCTGGAAAGGACGTATTTCGAGTATCGCTGATGTGAATGGGACCGCGGTAAACGGCGCAGCCGGCGAGCTGATCGAACTGGTTCGGCCGCAGTTGGATCTCGGGATCACCGCAAATAGCGCCGCCGTCGACCAGAAACGCCGCGTCGCCTCCGCTGTCGCCGGCGCTGCCGTCGTCCGGATTGGCAGCGTCGACACCCGAATCTCGACTGCCAGGGTCGTGGCCCTCGCCCGCCGAATCATTGCACGCGACGGAAGCGCCCACGGTCAATGCCACGGACACCAAGCAAGAAAGTACTTTCACCCGCGAAGTGTAGCGCGCCGGCTCGGCCTCGACAGTGAATGTTGCGCCGCTATCCGTCACTGATGCGCTTCGGCATGTCATCGGCTTTCTGACTGGCGCGAAACTCGATGATCCGGAAGTCCGCGAGCCCGTGTTTGAAGAATGGATCTTCTTGAATGATCGCTTCAACGGCTTCCTTGCTCTTGCCGACGGCAAGGATGATACCGCCGTCTCGCGGGATCTTTCTTCCGGAGACGAGAAAGTATCCGGCAGCGTAATACTTCTTGAGGAACGCGACGTGCGAGCGCATGTGCGCGTCGATTTCGCTGAGCGCGGCCTTGTAGGTCAATTCGATCACGAACATGGCGCGCTTTTACACCGTCATGCGTTGCATGCAACGTGGCGCAACACGCCCGGCCGTTCCTCAGCGTGGCCGCAACGCGGAAACAGTCGCAAAGAAATGCGTGTAGCGCCTGGTTCGACGCTTGCAACGTGGGGGGGCGGACTCAATCGCTCGGCGACGAGTCCGTGATCCGAACATCGGGCTCGGCGTGCGAAGCGAGCCCTCGAACCTAGTGGGGACCAGACATGAAAAGTTGGATATTTGCGCTGGTGATGGCGCCCGTGCTGTACGGCTGCGGCGCGGGGGACGCGCACGACAGCACCGACGCAGGCGACGATGAATGGATGAGCGACGACGAAGCGAGGGAACAGGAACAAGCTCGGATCGGCACGACTAAAGCGGCCATCGTGACGGGCTGTCCGGACGACGCGCCGCTGTGCTCCTGTGCGCTGAAGAATGAACAAATCTGCAAGGATCCCGATAGAGACGGGCTCTTGAGCCTCTATGACAACTGCGACTACGTGGCCAACCCCAATCAGGCCAACTGCGACGGCGACTATTCCGGCGACGCTTGCGACAGCAACAACGTGACCGTCACGCGCACCACCCAGCGTGCCGACACGCCTGCGGTGCCGACCGGCGCGACGTACTGCGTATACGACGAGGACGTGCACAGCATTCTGTTCGGTGAGATCGAATGGCAGACGGGCACGCGCACCATAGAAACGTCGCGCTACTGCGGCCCGTCCGGGAATCGGACCGAGACGCGTGTCGTGAGCACGGACATCGACACGCACCGCTGCTGGGGGATCAATTACTTCGGCTGCGACTTCAGGGGGAATGGCTCACTGCCGGGTTCCATTTGCCGCTGACTCCCTGACTCCCTGACTCGCGCGCGGGCGCCGAGCACCCACGACGTTCCAGCATGTGGGCGTGATACTTCTGAAGCGTTGCACTGCTTCCCTGCCGTGTGACGCTATTTTCGGCTCGGCGCCCGCCCACGCGCGCGCTGTTGACGACTGCCCGGCGCGCATGATGTATCTCGAAGTCCAGGGGCGGCTCTTCGGGGAAGGTCAGGTGCGGTGATGCAGATCTACTATTTTCTTCCGGTCGTGCTGATTGCTGCGGCGTTCGCCTATTCGTTCTACATGAAGCGCCAGGTCGCGAACATGAGTCCGGAGGAAGCGGCACAGCGCTTCCATGATCATTACTCCGCGTACTTCGATCTCAAGGACGGCGAGCGGGTCGTCG
>DATHEN010001229.1:0-3795 GCA_035318565.1 Polyangiaceae bacterium | reverse complement strand
CTCTTCGGGCCGGGAATGCTGAGAGCGTTCGTGATCGCGACGCCACTGGGATTCATTGCGATTGAGGCGGGCTGGATGGTGACGGAGCTCGGACGCCAGCCGTGGATCATCCGCGGCGTGATGCGCACGGCGGACGCCGTGACTCCCATGCCACAGCTCTGGATCTCGCTCTTGATTACCTGTCTCGTCTATCTGCTGTTGGGCGTCGTGGTCGCGATCTTGCTCGCGCGCTACGTGCTCGGTCAGGAGCGTGGCAAGCTTGACGCCCACTGAGCCGAATGCGTGGGCCGTGTTTCTGTGGGCCGTGCTCGGCCTGGGGCTCGTGGTGTACGCCGTGACCGGCGGGGCCGATCTCGGCGCTGGGCTGTGGAGCCTGCTCGCGCGCGGACCTCGCGCCGAGCAGCAGCAGAACGCCGTGCGTGGCGCGATCGCGCCGATTTGGGAAGCGAATCACGTTTGGCTGATTTTCGTGATCGTCCTGATGTTTTCGGCTTTTTCGCGCGCGTTCAGCGCGCTCGCCACGGCCCTGCACATCCCGCTGGCGCTGTCGCTGCTGGGCATCGTGTTCCGCGGTTCGGCGTATGCGTTTCGTGCGTACGGCATTCAGAGCGCTCGGGCCGGGCAGAACTGGGAACGCGTGTTCGCCTGGGCGAGCTTGATCACGCCGCTGTGCTTGGGGCTAGTGGTCGGCGGAGTCGCCAGCGGCGAAATTCGAGTCGTGGAGGGGGCCGTCAGCAGCGGTTTTCTCGCGGGCTGGACGAGCCCGTTTGCGCTCGCGGTCGGCTGCTTCGCGCTCGCGCTGTTCGCCATGCTCGCTGCCGTTTACCTGGCTGCGGAGAGTTCGGGTGAGCTCGCGCGCGATTTCACACGACGCGCGCTGATCATGCAGGGCATCAGCGCCGCGCTGGCGGCTCTGACCTTCGCGCTTTCCTGGCGCTATGCGCCCGAGCTCCACGCAAACCTCGCGCACTCGCGCTTCAGCTGGCCGATTCAAATTCTCACCGCGGGCTTCGCGATCGGATGCATCGTACTCTTGCTGCAGAAGCGCACGCGCGCCGCGCGCTACAGCGCCGCTGCCCAGGTAGCCTGCGTGGTGCTGGGCTGGGGACTGGCCATGGATGGGCATTTCATACTGCCCGACATGAGCCTGGCCCGCGCCAGCACCAATCCGCAAGTCATGCCGGCTCTCGGTATCGCGCTGTGTGGCGGCTCATTGCTGCTCGCGCCGGCGCTCTTCTACCTGTACCGCGTGTTCGAGAAATGAACGCGCGTGCTCGGAGAAGGCTTCCGGGCGCTCGTCGTGCACGAACAGCTTTCCTCCGGCGATCTCGCTGAGCTCGGCGCCGCCCCCGAACTCCGGCAGCATGGCGCGTGCCTTGGCGAGAGGGAAGAACGTGTCGGCGCTGCCCCACACGAGCCGCACTGGAACCCGAATCTGCGCGTGCACTTCGGAGAGCCGCGCCAGCGCGGTGAAGTTCAGGTTCTTCAGCAGCGTGAATTGCCGCTGCATGGCAGCCGGCGACGCCAGCACCGGCACTACCAGCAATTCGTGAAACTCGCCGTCGATCGCGCTCGATCGTTCGAAGCAGGAGCCGAAACCGAGTGCGGATTTGCGAATGACTTGGGAAGACAGGCTCGCCCGCATCAGGGCCGCCGCACCCGGCACGTGCGCTAGCGCCCAGTAGAGCTGGATGATCGGTGGCGTGTGTCCAGGAACCTCCGTATTTCCGAGCACGAGGCCGGTCACTCGTGGATCGCGCGCCGCGAGCACACGCGCCACGTAGCCGCCGCTGTCGTGTGCGATCACCGCGAAACGCTCGAGGCCCAGCAGCGAAGCCGCGCGCCCGAGTGTTTCGACGTGCTCCTCCAAATCTATCTTGCTCGCATCGTTGCATGTTGTCTTTCCCGCGCCGGGCAAATCGAAGAGGTGGCAGGTGAAGCGATCACTCAGCCGTGGAATCACACCGCGGAAGGTGGACGAGTTCAGCGGCCAGCCGTGCACGAACAGCACGTCCGGGCCGCTGCCGAAGCGCCAGTAAGCGAGCTGGCTGTGCCCGACATCGACGAACCGCTGCGGTGCGCCGCGAAACTGAGCCAGCACTTCACGTTGCCGCACCGCAAATGGCGTCGCGGAAAGTCCATCGGTCGCAGGCGAGAACGTTACGGCTTGCATGTCGAAACCTCCTGTCACGCTGTGGACCCGAAACATCGGTCAAAGCGCGGGTGCCCTCAATTACCCCGCCAGGTAATCGACACCCTCGGCGCGTCCGACTTACGGTTCGGGTCATGGGGTCACGGCACGATGTGGGACTATTTCCGGCGCTCCTCCGGCACTGGCGGAGTCGCCGCGGGCTCAGTCAGCTCGACCTGGCGCTGGCTGCGGATGTTTCCGCACGGCACGTGAGCTTCCTCGAGAACGGCCGCGCGCAGCCGAGCCGCGACATGGTGCTGCGCTTGGCGAGCAACCTGGACGTGCCGCTGCGCGATCAGAACTCCATGCTCGTGGCGGCGGGGTTTGGCGCCGAGTTCGCCGAACCGTCTCTCGAGCAGGGACTCTCGCCCGCGATCGAGTCGGCGCTCGGGCGCATGCTGGAGCAGCAGGAGCCGTTTCCGCTCGTCGTGATGGATCGCTGTTACAACGCGCTCCGCACCAATCGTGCCGCGCTGAGCTTGCTCGGCCAGTTCGTGCGCAATCCGACGCGGCTCGGAACCCCGCCCAACATGCTGCGGCTGCTGTTCGATCCCGAGCTCGCCCGACCGTTCATCGTGGAGTGGGAACGGGTTGCGCGCGCGTTACTCTCTCGCGCTCACCGCGAGGCGCTCGCGCACCCGGGGGACGGCTCACTCGCCGCGCTCGTACGTTCCCTGTTCGAGTATCCGGACGTTCCCGAGAGCTTCCGTCAACCTGACTTTTCGAGTCCCAGTGAGCCCACGCTCGCATTTCGCGTACGCCGCGACGATCTCGAGCTCGCGTTCTTGACCACCGTGACGGTGTTCAACGCGCCCCAGAACGTCACGCTCGACGAGCTCCGCATCGAAAGCTACTTCCCGCTGGACGAAGCCACGGCCAGAGCCTGCGAACGACTGCAGTCAGCGCGCTAACAGCCCGCTCACCAGGAGATCTGCGAACGCGCGAGCACGATCTTCTCGCTCGCGCGATCGGCGCCGTCGGCCGCTCCGCCCCTGAAGCTCGTGCTCTCGAAATTGAGCATGAAGCGCGCCGCGCGGTTCGCCCACCAACCCGCGCCGACTCCGATGCCGTGCGCGTCCCGCGCCGAGTTGTTCGGATCCGCGAAGGTCGGGAACGCGTCGCGGTCGAGGCGAATGCCCTGATAGCGAGCCGAGACCTCGAAAGCGCCAATGCCGCCTTCACCGATTGAGGAATCCGGCTTCACGCCCTCGTAGGAGGCGGTGCCGCCGATCACGTAGGTTCCTGATGCTTGCCACGCCTGATGCTGGAGCACGCGGCTCGTATCCCCGAGCGTGACACGCTGTGAAGAGAGCACGTATTCGCCGAGTAAGCCGAAGGGTCCGTAGTAATAGTAAAGCTGCGGCGATATGCGGTTCCGGCTGCCGTCGGCAAGGACGGTCTCCGGCGCGCTGCCGCTGACCGCGCGGTAGCGGAAAAAAGCTTGCTGGCCGGAGGTGCGGTACTGGGACAGCGCCGTGGCCGTGTCGCTGCCTTCGACTTTGCCGGTGCTGGCCGCGACGCCCACACCGAGATCCTTCAGGGCTTCGATGCCGATCGGTCGCAGTGGGTGCGCGAAGACTCGGCCGGTGAAGTCCTTGTACTTG
>DATHEN010001228.1:0-9316 GCA_035318565.1 Polyangiaceae bacterium | reverse complement strand
GCCGAACTCGGACGGCTGCCCGCTCGAATCCTGTTTTCCGCCTCAGACGACGATCGCGCCAATCGCGCCAGGCACGTCCGCTACGGCAGAGTTCACGCTTCCCGCAGTCGAAGGTGAGTACACCTATCGAGCGTTGAGCGGTGACGACACGCGTATCGGGCAATTTATCTTGCAGTGATTCGCGTGGCCGGGCAAAGGCTTGCGAGGGTGACGAAGCGTCTGCTCGCAGCTTGGCTTTTCCTGGCGCCGCCCGCGTTCGCACAGGTCGCGCCGGAGGTCGTGGTCGCGGAGCCCACCGAGCCCATCAGCGTGGCGCATCCGGAGCACGTGCCGCACACTGAAGCGCAAGTCGTGGTCGTGCTCGTGGTGAGTACCGAAGGGGTCGTCGAGTCGGCCATCGCCACCGAAACGCTCCCGATCGACCTTCCAAAGGTGTACGCGGATACGGCGATTGCGGCAATCCGACGCACGCGTTTTCGCCCAACCGTGCGCGATGGCCGAAAGGTGCGATCGCGCATCAAATACGTCGTCGTGTTCCCGCCGCTGAGTGCTCCGGCGCAGGTCGCGACAGGACACACCGCCGCCGATGATGATGACGACGATGACGACGACACCGACGATGACGACACCGGCGATGACGACACCGGCGATGACGACGCCGACGGCACCGTTCGACCGGCACGCAGCGAGTCCGCGGCTTCAGTGAACGGCGCTCCACAGGCCATCGAAGTCGAAGTGCGGGACAGCTGGCTCTCGCCACGCGGAATCGGAGACGTGACGATCAATCGCGAGCTCCTCGAGGCATCGCCACGACAATTCACGTCGGAGCTCTTGTCCGCAGCTCCCGGCTTCTTCGTCGATCACGAAAACAGCGAAGGACTGGGCAACGACATCTTTCTACGCGGCTTCGATCTGGAGCATGGATCCGGCATCGAAATCGGCATTGGGAACGTGCCCGTCAATCAGCCCATCCATATTCAAGGTCAGGGCTACGTCGACGCGAACTTCATCATCCCGGAAGTCGTGGATAGCCTGCACGTGCTGCAGGGGCCGTACGATCCGCGGCAGGGAGACGCTGCCATCGTCGGCAGTGCGTTCTTCAACCTCGGTGTGCCCGATCGCGGCAATCACCTGGCCACGAGTTACGGCTCCTTCGGACAGGCGCGGGTGATGGGTATCGTGGCTCCCGAAGGTCAGCCCAAAGAGACGTTCGCCGCTTTCGCGGTGCGCCGCACGGATGGCTTCGGTGTACGGCGTGCATCTCGTTCGGGTACCGCCAACGCGCAACTCTTGCTCGATCTCGGTGCGTGGGATCGACTGCGCCTGCTCGCCGCCGCGTATGGAGCCAGGAGCGAATTGCCCGGGGTGGTCCGCGAAGACCACGTCGAAGCCGGTCTCATCGATTTCGACGGCGCCTACCCGTATTTTGCCCAGGGCCAGCTGGCGCAATCGAGCCGGGTGTTGCTGAGTGCTGCCTGGGAGCACGAGCTTTCTACGGGAGGTCGTTTCGATCTCTCGAGTTGGTTCATGTGGACGGACTTTTTGGCGCGTCAGAATTTCGCAGGCGCCTTCGAAAGCTCCCGCATCGATCCGAATTTCTCGGGCCTCGGTGATCTCTTCGAACGCACCAACCTCGAGAACGCCGCGGGAGTACGTGCGAGCCTGGAGAGCGCTGCACTCGCGATCGGAAAGCATGTCCGAGCGGTGCTCGAGCCCGGTGTCATGGTCAGGGCTGGACAGACGGAGCAGACCAAGAGCTTGCTCGTTCCGGCCACGCTCGATCGCTGGGACCGCCGCACGGACGCACGAGTGAGCACCCTGGATGTCGGCGCGTACCTGGACCTCGACCTACGCTTGTTCGATCGCCTGCGCATCTCGGGTGGCCCGCGCGTCGACGTGCTGGCGGTGACCGTACAGGACCGTCTGGCCAATCAGGTTCCCCCTGGCGTGGCTCCAGACCACGCGCTGCCGGGCGAGCATCGTTCGGCCTTCGGTGTCGCCGCAGGGCCGCGCGTGACCGCGGAGTATGCCGTCAGCCCGCTCTTCGCCGTGTCCACGTCCTATGGCGAAGGTTTCCGCTCGTTGAACCCTCCGAGCCTCGAAGACGGCGCCTCCCGGCCTTTCTCCAAGGTTCGTTCCGTCGAAGTGGGCGCGCGCGGCCAAGATACGCGCGGCCGTTACAAGACCAGCTTGGCCGGCTACAACACCTGGGTCGAAAACGAGCTCGTATTCGTGGCGGAGTCGGGAGGCTTCGAGACGCAACAGCGCAGCATTCGTCGCGGCATTGTCAGCTCCGTGCTCGCGAAGCCCCTGCCTTGGCTGCTGGCTTCGAGCGCATTGTCGGTGACCGACGCTTTTTTTCAGACCGACGTGCCGGGAATCGCGCATCGAGTCGCCAGCGTTCCCCCGCTCATCTATCGGGCCGACGTCACCGGGCGCGCTCGGCTGACGCAAGTGCACGGACAGTGGCTCTCTGGTCGAGCTGGAATCGGTTACACATTCTTGTCTCGCTTGCACCTCACGGACAAAGTCCGTGGCCCCACGTCGAACATTTTGAACGCGAACGCCGGCCTGCGTTACTCGGCGTTCGAGCTCGACCTCGATGTCTACAACGTGCTCGGTGTCGAGTACGCGGACAGTGCCAACTACTATATTTCGAACTGGGGCTTCGAGCCGGGGCAGCAGCGCGCGTCGTACGCTACACATTTGACGGCCGCCCCCCCGCGGGCGTTCGTCGGCACGCTCAGCGTGCACTTGTAAGCGTCACCCGGCAGCGTGCTGATCGTCGGCGTGAGCCCCGCCACGCCGGGCAGCGCGTCGTTGCCATGCTTCAACGCAGCAAGTCGATGCGATCGGCGTAGGCTTCGAAGGCCGGCGCGCTGCGGCTGTCTTCCGTCAGCTCCACTCGCGTCGTGACGCGAACGCCGGCCTGGGGCTCGATACGCCCCGGAACTTGCCAGGTGTGTTCGCTGAGAACATTCGGCGGTTCTCCCACCGGATCGTCCAGACTCACTTCGCTGTCCAGAGCGCGCAGCCGCAAGCCGAGCTCGGAGCGGGCCTCGTTCGAGGCGTTGTACACGCAGGCTTTCAGCGTGCGCAGCGCGCCTTCGCCCAACACTTCGAGGTCGCAGGCGCGCACGTCGGCGACTGCTTGCAGGATGCGATCGAGATACGGTGCTTCGTTGTCGCGCAGCGCTTCCTTGAGCTTCATGGCGGCTTCACGCGCACGCGGGTCGCCCAGGTACGCGAGCATCATGGCGCCGTGCAGGCGCACGGGGCGGTTTTTGGCATCCAGGAGATCGGCCAGCGAATTCGCCGGCGCGGCGCTGTCCCCGCTCGGCCCGATGTCCCCAGCAATCGGATTTTCGAGCTCGAACTCCTGACCATCGGCCTCGATGCCCCACTTGATGGCGGCGCCGGGGCTCAGCGGACCTTCGAAGTAAAGCGGGCGATCGGCTACCCAGGAGCGTTTCTTGGACGGCGCCGGGTCGCGCTCGTAGAAGCGCACGAGCAGCGCCAGCTCGCGCAGCTCGCGATCTCCGTTGTTGACCGCAGCCACCTCGACTCGCAGCTCTTTGTCGCCGTCGCGGTCCGTGGCGGCGCGCTTCGAGAGCACGAGCAAGCTGAGTCTGGGGATGGCGCGCGCCCAGAGCGGGGAGTCGGCGCGGTGGCAAATGCAGCGATCGGTCAGCTGTGCCACGGCGCTGTTCGGTGGCGGAGCCGCGGCAGGCGCCGAGACGGGCTTGGGAGGCCGCGCGGGTGCGGCGGAGGCTTCCCGATTCGCCGGCGCGCTGGCGGCGCGGGTTTGTGCCGGCCGCGCCGCATGCTGCTCTGCGATGAAGCGCGCGAGCCGCAGCTGCTCCTGCTCGCTGACCATGTACTTGGCAGTGAGCACCGAGCCGAGCATGCCGGCGGTGAGCGTGATCACCACGGCGAGCGTGGTGCGCGGCAACACACCCGCAAACGCGGGCAGCGCGAAGACCCCCGGGCTGCGTGCGGGTGGCGTCACGGCCGTTACGGGCACGGAGGGCAAGTGATTGACGAGGCTCGCCGCGAACATGCGGCGCACCACGTCCGAGCTCAGGCGCACGAAGCCCAGGCGTTGCTCGGCCAAGAGGCCCGCCGCCAAGACCAAAACGGCAGCACAAACTCCAATGAGCAGCGCGGCCGTGGCGGCCACGCCGGGCGGCATGCGCGCGGAAGCCGTGGCGGCGACGAGCGCGAGCACCAGCGCGGCGCCCACTGCGCCGACTCGCACGATGAAACGTTGCCGGCCGAGCTCCTGCGCGTGGAATCCTTCGCCGCTGCTGAAGTTGCGCAGCGTCAAGCGATGGTGCGGTGTGACGCTGGGATCCAGCGCGATGAAAATCTGATTGCCCTCGACCCGCGCTTCCAGCACTCGTTCCCAGGGCGCGAGCACGCGCGTGCCCGTCGTGAGCGCGCCGGGCGCGTAGCCCTCGCTGAACGCGCCCACTCCCAGGTACAGGATCGAGAGGCCCTGCGGAAAACACTCGAGCTCGACCGTGCCGACGGCGTTACTCTGTTCCGTTGCAACGGCAATGGCGCGCGCTCTCATGACCCAACTCGAAATGGCTCCGCCGCTCTCACGACGAGCCGCAGCGTCTTACCACGGAAAGCGCTGTGCGCGGCAGCCGCCCTGTTGCGAAGCGGCGCTATAAGCGCAATGATTACGCGGTCTAAGGAGGGCGGATCGCGGAGGGCCGCGCGCGCACAATCGAGTAGTGCAGGTAATCGAGCGCTCCGAGCGGGCGTGCGCCCTCCCAACCGACGGCGTGCCCTTCTACGAAAAAGCTGCCGTCACTGGCGTGCAGAACGCTCCATTCGTTCGGCGCGAGCCGGGCGTTCTGCCGCCCGTGACGAACGTCGACGCCAAAGGTGTGACGCACCGATTTTGGACCTTTGGGTCGTGCTTCGCTGAGCGCCAACGTTCCGCGCTCCACGCGCCAATCGTTCACGAGCGTGACGTCGCCGCTGCCCGCGATGGCCAACAGAAGACGCTGGCGCTCGTCGCGGATGACGCCGTCGCACACGCGCTGCCAGCCGCCTTTTCGGCAATCGATGTCGATTCGCACGAAGTCGCCTTCGCCGAAGGGCAGGGGAACGTCGGGCGGTGTGAGCAGAAGGCGCAGCTCGAAGGTGGCCGGCGCGCCCAGCACGATGCGCATGTACGCATCGAGTCCGCTCGTTCCAGGCGGAGGATGTATCGAGCTGATCCGTCCGCGCAGCTCGAGCGGCTGGCGGTGTCCGGCCGGCACGTAGACGGCGGCTGATGCAACTCCTACGGGTGGCTCGAGTGGTGGCGGCGTGCGCGCGGCAGCTGTCGAGGATTGCGATGCAGGCGCCGGCGTGTGCGCGGTCGAAGCCGGCGTGGAAAGCGCGGACCGCGGCTGGGCGCTCGCGGACGGGGCGCGCGCAGACGCGCAGCTACTGCACCAGAGCGCGCTCAGCAACCAGCCGATGCGGGCCTTCACGCCGGGCCGGGATCGAGCGATTCTAGCGCAGGAGTGAGCTTGTTCGCGGTGACACGATCTGCAAACTCGCTGATCTCGTTCACGAGCAAATCGAAATCATAGTCGAGCGTGGCCACGTGATAGGAGCGATCGAGCCGCAGCTCTTTCAAGTCGTTACTCGGTACGATACGCAGGATGGTGCGCGAATTTTCCGGATCCACGCTGTGATCCTGCGGCGCGTACGCGATCAACGCCGGCGTGCGCAGCGTGGCCAGCTGCGAGCGTATGCGCGGCAGCTCCTGCAGCAGCGAGTGGCCGGCTGCTGGGACCACCCACGGGTAGGCTTTTTCGTCCGTGTCCGGTTTGGCGGTGTCGTTCTTGGCGAGCCCCGCCATTTGGGCGGGCGCGAGCGGCAACACTTTGGCGATCAGCGGAGCCAGGCGTGAAAGGATGTCTTTGCGGTTCAGAATCAGCGCGTTGATGGCGACCACTCCCGCCACGTCGCGTTGTCTTTGCGACGCCACGTCCAGCACCAGCGTGCCGCCCATCGAGAGTCCCACGAGTATGCAGGCTTGCGTGCGCGACTTCAGCCTCGTGAGCTTGCGCTCCACTTCGACTCGCCAATCGGCGTAGCGCGCGTTCAACAGGTCGAGCACGTGCGTGCCATGGCCAGGCAGGCGCGGAACCTCGACGGCGAATCCACGCTCGGCGAGCGCTTCCGCCAGCGGACGCATCGAGACGGGGCAACCGGTGAAACCATGAACCACGAGAACACCCACGCGCGCGCGCTTGCCTCGCCCGCGGGACGACCAGGGTTCTGCGCCGGGAATCACTGGAAATAGATCAGCCATGCAGACGCCATTTATAGCGCCGTCTGCGCGCGCCTGCACGTGTGCAGACGGCGACTGCGCCGATGCAGGTACATGTGCGACTTCGCGGCGGTGTCGTTTGGGGGCGTGTGGCTGTATGAAAAGCATGTGTACGAATTCGACGACGACACGCGCGTGGAAGAGACGGAGCCCGGTGTTTATCGCAGCCGCGTGACCGAGCGCTGGAGCATCGGGGCCGTGCCGAACGGCGGTTACGTGATGTCCATCGGCATGCGCGCCTTGGGACTCGCGCTGGGCGCCCCGGATCCGCTGTCGGTCACCGGGCATTTTTTGCGACCGGCAACTCCGGACGATCTCTGGATAGAAACCGAGGTCGTGAAACAAGGGCGGCGCTACGCAACCGGTTCGGCGCGGCTGATCCAGCGCGAGCGTGAAATCCTCCGCCTCATCGGCACTTACGGGGATCTGAGCCAGCACAGCGGTCCGACCCGTGTCACCGGCGGCCCTCCCAGCGTGCCGCCGCCGGGGGACGAAGCACACGCACGCTCCGGGCAGGGCTTGCCCGCCATCGCCGAACGCTTCGATTTGCGGTTTGCCAAGGAAACCATGGGCTGGCTGGATGGCGATCGCACGGGCGAGGCAGAAATTCGCGGAGCCGTGCGCTTTCGCGATCGTCGCCTACCGGACACGCTGGCGCTCGGCGTCCTCGCGGATGCCTTTCCGCCGCCGGTGTTCGCCGTGATCGCCCCCAATTGGCTGCCCACCCTGGAGCTCACCGTGCACGCCCGGGCCCGCCCAAAGAGCGAGTGGCTGCACGCCGTGTTCCGTACGCGCTTCCTATTCGGCGGCTTCCTCGAGGAAGACGGCGAGATCTGGGACGAGACGGGTCAGCTGGTCGCGCTTTCGCGGCAGCTGGCGATGGTGCGGGGCTGACGCCTAGAACAGACGTCCCTGCTTGGTCCCTGTCTCATAGGCCACGCCTAGGTGCTCGTACGCCTTGCGCGTCGCGATGCGTCCGCGCGGGGTGCGTCCCAAAAATCCTTGCTGCAGCAGGTAAGGCTCGTACACGTCTTCGATCGTGTCTCGCGGCTCGGCCAGCGCCGCGGCGATCGTCTCCACGCCGACAGGGCCGCCCTCGTAGTGCTCGATCAAGACCTTCAGCAAGCGGCGATCCATTTCGTCGAGCCCGACGGCGTCCACTTCCAGACGGCTGCAAGTCAGCGCCACGATCTTCGTGTCGATCTTGCCGTTGCCTTCCACTTCCGCAAAATCACGGACCCGGCGCAGCAGGCGGTTTGCGACGCGTGGCGTGCCGCGTGCACGGGCTGCCAGCTCGTGCGCACCGGCCGGTTCGCAAGGGATGCCGAGCAGCCGAGCACTGCGCAAGATGATGCGCTCCAGATCGGCGGGCGGATAGAAGTCCAAACGCAGCGTCAGACCGAAGCGCTCGTGGAGAGGCTTCGTCAAGAGCCCTGTGCGCGTAGTCGCGCCGATCAACGTGAACGGCTTCACGGCCAGCGGCACGCTCTCGGCATACACGCCTTCACCGGTCATCACGTCGATGCGAAAGTCCTCGATCGCCGGATACAGCGCTTCTTCGACGGGCGCGCTGAGCCGGTGAATCTCGTCGATGAACAGAATGTCACCGCGTTCGAGGCGGGTGAGCAGACCCGAGAGATAGCCCTTGTGTTCGATGGCAGGGCCGCTCGAGACATGCAGCTGGACCCCCATTTCACGCGCCAGGATGTTGGCGAGCGTGGTCTTGCCGAGCCCGGGCGGGCCGCACAAAAGCACGTGATCGAGCGGTTCTCGACGTTTTCGTGCTGCGTGCACGAACACGCGCAAGTTGTCTTTGTGCTTTTCCTGCCCCACGAACTCGTCCAGCGTTTCGGGACGAAACAGCCGATCGAAGCGGCCGTCCTCGTCGTCCGCCAAGGTTCCGAGCACTCGATCTTGGGCGGTCTCAGGGGCAGGAGAATTCTTCGCACGTGCCATGGTGGGTTCGTTCGGGGAAGCGGGACTCTAGCGCGAGATCGAGCCCGCGCATCGAGCCCGCGCGAGAGTGTACGCAAACAGCTGCGCGCGTATACTGCAGACTCTGGCCATGCGGCGTGTTCTGAGCAGCACTTTGGCCGCCGCGCTCTTGGCAGGCGGAGCAAACGCACAGGAATCGAGTGCGAGTGGACGCCTCTGGAGCCGTGGCCGCACCACCTGGGTGTATGAGGCCGCGAGTACTTCGGCGCGGCGTCTCGGCTTCCTTCGGCCCGGTGTCGAAATGGCGCTGCGCGACGCAGCGCCGGTGCGCGGCCGAGGCTGCCCGCGCGGTTTCGTGAAGGTAGAGCCTGTCGGCTACGTGTGCCTCGATCGCTCGGTCACGCTCGACGCCGGTGAAACCTTCGTTCGCGCTGCGGCGTCCTTTCTGCCCCGCCGCGAGTTGCTGCCGTTTCGCTACGCGCTCTCGAACGGCACTCCCATGTACTACCGCGTACCGGACACACGGGAAGCTCGCACTGCCGAACGCTGGTTTGGTGCGCCGGGCAGTTTCGGCAAGCTGTCCTGGGGAAATCGCGCACACGAGGAGCTCGCGCACTCGAGCGTCATCTCTGCGACCGACCCGTTGCCGTCGTTTTTACGTGAAGGCTCGGCCGAGCGCGCGCCCGACTCGCGGCTGGTCAGACGCACGCTGCCGTTCGGATCGATGCTGGCTTTCTCCAAGAGCTTCGAGCATGCGGGACGCACCTGGCTTCTTGCGGCCGATGGCAGCGTCGTGCCGGCGGATCGCGTACGTCCATTTCGCACCTCCGAATTCGCGGGGGTCGTGGTCGGCGCCGGAAAACGCCTGCCGATTGCGTTCGCGCGCAAGTCTGGAGCTCGGCAGTACCTTCGCGAAACGGACGGCGCGTTTCGCGTGCACTCGGGGCGTTGGCCGGCGAAGACCGCGCTGTTCATCGAGGGCACCCCGATCGCTGCCGGCAAAGCAAGCTACTGGCCCACCAAAGCTCGAGCAGACGGCCA
>DATHEN010001227.1:0-2638 GCA_035318565.1 Polyangiaceae bacterium | reverse complement strand
GCCGGCCCAGCGTGAAGGCCGCGGTGGACGAGGTCACCGTCGCTTGTCTTACACGCCCCTTCAGTCGCGCCTTGCTCCGCTGCGTAGAAGAAGGCAGCAACGTGCGGCAGTGTTTTGCAACGTATGCGCCGCGCGCCGAGCCCCGCCGCGCGCCAGCTCCCCCCGAGCTTCTCCAGCCGGAATTCTGAAGTTCACCGCCTGCCCGGGCTCGGGTAGTGTGGCTGAGTGCAGCCGCCGGGCCCGCCACCGCCCTATCCGCCGCCAGGGCCCCCGCCGCCCTATCTTCCGCCCGGCGCGTTCATGCCGCCGCCGGTGGGGGCTTACGGCTATCCGCCGCAGGCGCCACCTCAGCCCTCGGGCGAGGCCATCGCGGCGCTGGTTTGCGGTCTGCTCGCGTTTTCATGCTTCCCGCTCGGCTTCGTCGCCATCTGGCTGGGAGCGCGAGCTAGACAAGCCGCTCGAGAATATCCCGATCGGGTAGGCGGCGAGCAGATGGCGCTGATCGGGATGATCGTAGGCGGCGTGATCGGCACGCTGTATCTGCTGTTCTTCGTCGCCTACCTGGCGATGATCGTGTTCGCCATCGGCTTCGGCATGACGTCATCGCCTTGAAGAGCCGAGGCATACGCCTCAGCCAAAGCTCAGCTCGTCGTCCTTCACCGTTACCTGGACCGCCGTTCCCTCCGCGAAGGAGCCGCTCAGGATGCGTTCGGCGAGCGGGTCTTGCAGCTTGCGTAGGATCGCGCGTCGTAGCGGGCGGGCGCCGAAGGCCGGCTCGTAACCGAGCTTCACGAGCAGCGCCTTGGCTTCTTCGCTGAGCTCCAGGGTCACTCTGCGTTCCGAGAGCAGAGCTTGGAGACGGGCGAGCTGAATGTCCACGATCTTGCGCAGGTGCTCCGGGCTCAACGTGCGGAACACCACCACGTCGTCGATACGATTCAAAAACTCGGGCCTGAAGAAGCTGCGCAGCTGTTCGAGCAGCACGTCGCGCAGCGCCTCGCGGCCGTCCGCGGAGTCGAACAGGCGCGCGTCCGTTTCCAGGATCCGCTCCGAGCCGATGTTGCTCGTCATGATCACGACGGTGTTCGAAAAGTCCGCCACACGGCCGCGCCCGTCCGTCAAGCGGCCGTCGTCGAGCACCTGCAGGAGCAGATTGAAGACGTCCTGGTGCGCTTTCTCCACTTCGTCGAAGAGCAGCACCGAGTAAGGACGGCGGCGCACGGCTTCGGTGAGAAATCCGCCTTGCTCGCTGTCGGCGTAGCCGGGCGGCGCGCCGATCAGGCGCTGCGCCATGTGGCGTTCCATGAACTCGCTCATGTCCATGCGGGTAAGGGATTGCTCATCGTCGAACAAGAACTCGGCGAGCGCCTTGGCCAGCTCGGTTTTTCCCACGCCGCTCGGACCCAGAAACATGAACGAGCCAATCGGTTTGCCCGGGTCGCGTAAACCGACTCGCCCGCGTCGCACCGCGCGCGCCACGGCGGCCACGGCGTCATCCTGGCCCACGACGCGCTTTTCAAGGCGTTCCTCCATGCGCAGGAGCTTCTCGGCTTCGCCTTCCAGCATGCGCGCCACGGGAATGCCGGTCCAGACGCCCAGCGTGGTTGCCACGTCCTCGGCGTTCAGGACACGCCCGCCGGACTGCACACCGCTCGTCTGCGCGCGCTGCTCGGCGGCGGCCTTGCGGCGTTCGAGCTCCGGAATCGTGGCGTGTTCGAGCTCGCCGACCTTGCCGAAATTCTTTTCCGTTCCTGCGGTCGCGAGCGCGCGCTGGGCGGTGTCGAGCTCCTGTGTTGCCGTGCGAAGCTCGCTGATGACGGCGCGCCGGCTTTCGAGCTGTGTGCGCATCTCGCTCACTCTGGGTTCGAGCTCTGCCGCCTCGGAGCGCAGCTTGCCCAGCGCATCGGTGCTCGCGCGGTCCGAAGAGTGCTCGAGCGAGTGGATCTGCGCTTTCAGCGATTCGAGCCGAGCGAGCGCGCTGTCCACCTCGCGGGGTATGCCGTCGGTTTCCACGCGTTTGGCGGAGGCAGCCTCGTCCAGCAAATCGATGGCCTTGTCCGGCAGAAAGCGCTCCTGGACGTAACGCTTGGCCAGGCGCACGGCCGCCACGATCGCGTCCTCGCTGATCTCGACTCCGTGGTGGGCTTCGAAGCGTTGCGCGATACCGCGCGCCATCTCGATGGCTTCGTCCACGCTCGGCTCGGCGATGGGCAGCACGGTGAACAGACGCAGCACGGAGGCGTCGCGCTCTTGGAGCTTGCGCAGGCCCTCCGGAGTGGCGGCGCCGAGCATGCGGATTTGGCCGCGCAAAAGCGCGGGATGTAGGAGCTCACCGAGCTGCGATCCAGCAGGTCCGGCCCCGAATAATTGGTCCAGGTTTCGAACCACGAGGATGACCTGGCGCTCACGCTCGCCGACGGATACCAGCAGGCGGCGCACGCGCTCTTCGAGCTCGCCACGCAGGCGCGCGCCGGCCACCAGCGCGCCGAGCTCGAGCTCCAGCAACGTGACGCCGGACAAGCTGGTGGGAACGTCGCCGCGGGCCAGGCGTTTTGCCACGGCTGTGATGATCGCGCCTTTGCCGACGCCGGGTTCGCCGACGAGCAGCGGGTGGCTCTTTTGCTGCCGCTCGAGGATC
>DATHEN010001226.1:0-5606 GCA_035318565.1 Polyangiaceae bacterium | reverse complement strand
CCAAGGCACTCGGACCATTGGCGGCCTGCAAGATCGAGTAGCCACCGCGACGCAGGATCGCGAACGCGGCGCGCCGCACCATGTTCTCGTCTTCGACGAGCAGGATCGTCGCCAACGAGTCGGGCCGCGGCTCGGACGGCGGCGGGCTCGACGCCGGCCTATCACCGATTTGCGCGGGGAAATACAGGCAGAACGTGGTGCCCTGGCCCGGCACGCTCGACAGCGCGATGTGTCCACCGCTCTGCACCACCACGCCGTACACGGTGGCCAGACCGAGCCCGGAACCGCGGTTGCCGCTCTTGGTGGTGAAAAACGGTTCGAACGCATTGGCCTGGGTTTGTTCGTCCATGCCGACGCCCGTGTCACTCACGGACAAGAGCACGTAATTCCCCTGCAGGGCCCCGGGATTGCCTTCGGACTGATACGAGGAAAACCTCAGGTTCTTGGTGGAGATGCACAGCCGTCCGCCGCCGGACATGGCGTCTCGCGCGTTACCCGCGAGGTTCAAGAGCGCCTGCTCGATCTTGGTGGCATCGAGCTCGACCGGCCAGAGATCGGAGGCGAGCTCGACCACGAGCTCCACGTCTTCTCCCATCACACGCTTCAACATGCGTTGGGTATCCGAGACGATCGCGTTCAGGTCCACGATGCGCGGTTGCATCGTTTGCCTGCGGCCGTAGGCCAGCAGCTGTTGGGTCAGCGAGGCGGCGCGCTCCGCGGCCTGCTTGATCTGCTGGAGATCTTCGCGCAGCGGATCGGCCGCGCCGACGTCGTTCAGCGCCAGGCCGACGTGGCCCAGAATCGCCGAAAGCATGTTGTTGAAATCGTGCGCCACGCCCCCCGCAAGCCGGCCAATGGCTTCCATCTTTTGGGCGTGCACGAGCCTTTGTTCGGTCTGGCGCAGGCTGCGCTCGGCGCGCTCGCGATCGCTGATCTGGCGCTCGAGCTCGAGGTTCTTCTGAGTCAGCTCGGCAGTGCGCTCCGCCACCCGCAGCTCGAGCTCCTCCTTGGCTCGGCGTAGGAGCTCGGCGGCTTCGCGCCGCTCGGTGATGTCTTCCGAGATCCCGAGTAAGTAGCGCGGCGTACCGCTCGCATCCCGGACCGGAATCTTCTTGGTGTGCAGCCAGCGTTCGCCCTGCGCCGTGTGGATTGGCTCCTCGGATATATCTACCAGTCCACCAGAGTTCAGAGTCTGGCGATCGCGCTCCTGGAAGAAGCGCGCCTGCTCGTCCGGAAATAGATCGAAATCGTTCTTGCCGAGCAGCTCGCTGCGCGCGAGACCCAGCAGCTCCTCGCCAGCCCGGTTGAACAGCTCGAAGCGGAGTGACTCCGCTTCCTTGACGAAGATCATCGCCGGCAGGTTCTCGACGATGGAGTGCAGGAACGCGTGAGTCTTGTTGAGCTCCCGAGCGGTACGCCGGTCGAAGGTCCTGTCCTTCACGATCAGCACGATGGCCTGCACAGCGCCGCCCTCGTCGAGGAAGGGGCTTCCGCTCACGAGCAAATCGGCGCCGGAGGGCAGCTGATCGTTGTGCAACAGGAGCGGCACATCGCGCACGGTCTCCCCGCGCAAGGCGCGCCACGTCGGTAGCTCTTCGGCGGATAGACGACGCTGTCCATCTTCAGCGAGGGCACCGAGCGGTCCATCCGGCCATAGGCCGCATGTCCTGGGATCCGCACCCAAGAGCCGCTGCGCCGCTGCGTTGGCGAACAGAGCGTTGCCCGCGCTGTCCATGACGAGTAGCCCGTCACCAATACTGGTGAGAGCAGTTTCCAGAATCCTGGTGAGCATGGTCGTGTCGATCTGGACGTCCCGGGGCGGCCGCACGAGGCACGAGCCAGACATTTAATATGGGCTCCTAACACTTCTCGTGGAGCGCGGTTAGAACATGTTTCGTTCAACGCTCCGCTTTCGGGCCTTCGTCGTAGCCGCGCGGGCGATACTTCTTCTCCACCCCGCCGCGCTCGGCGCCATGATGCACGATGTCAGAAGCCAGGTACGCAAGCCAGCTGCCGCGATGCGCATCCACGAGCTGCAAGAGCTCGTCGTGCCGATGGAAAATCGCCTTTTCGTCCCAGAGACATTGCAGGCCGAGCGCAATTAGATTGGGGTCGTTTGGCGCGAGCTTGAACCCACGTACGTAGTGGGGCCACGCCTCGTCGGGACGCTTGAGACGGCAGAGCGTGTCCGCGTAGTAAACGTGGGCCATCGGCCAGCGAGGAGCCAGCTCGAGGGCGCGCTTGCTGAGCTGGAGCCGCTCCTCGAGGTGCCCGCGGGCACCTACCATCACGGAATAGTTCAGGTGCGCCTTAGCGCTGTTCGGCGCGGCGCTGCGCGTCGCCTCCCAAAAGTGCAGATCACTACTGTAGTCGAGCGCATGCTGTCGGGCCCGGACGGCTTGGAAGCCCAAAAATACGACGGCGAACGCGGGCGCAACGGACACCCATTTCGCGGGCAACCAGAACTTCAGCCGCGCGAAACACACGGCCAGCACCAGCGCAACGCCGATGACAGGCAGGTACCAGAAGCGCTCCGCGCGCACCGTAGGCAGCACGAGCGGAATGTTGGAATGCGGAAAGTAGGCAACCGGGACCCACAACAGCCCCAGCGAAAGCAACACGGCGCGTGACAGTTTCTCGCGCGCTGCGCCGCGCAAATCGACAGAGAAATCACTAGAAAAATCGGCTGAACTGGCCCGACGCAGCTTCAGCTCGAACCACAGCGCTCGCAGCCAAAAACCCAGCGCCAGGAGCAGCGGACACACGAAAAAGAAGGCCCCTGCCACGCTCTCCGCGGAGATCACCTGCGCGGGAATCGGCTGCTGCGGGTAAGAGTAATCGCCGCTCAGCGACCACGGGAACAGCACCTGACCCAGGCCGCGCAGGTACACGCCCAGGCCGCCGGCTACGCGATGGGCAAAGTCTGCCTCTGCCAGCGGATTGTTGATCGGATCGTGCGGCAAACGCGGTTGCTGGAACCACCGCAAGAATTCGAACAGCAAACGTTCCGGAAGCTCTGCGGCGCTGGGCGCGACGCGCATCTCTTGCGGCAGGTCGATCGGAAAAAAGTGCCGTCTCACGTAGGTGTAAGACACCAGCGCGGCGATCGACGCGCCGAGCGCCAACAGGGTTCGGGTAAACCGGTGCGGCCTTTGGTGGAGCACGGGCGCGCTCAGCAGCGCAGCAACGGCAACGAGCGGCAAGGCGATGATCGCGCTCTCTTTGGAGAAAAGCCCGAAAGCCACGCCCGCAAACACCGCGAGCGGCATCAGCCACAGGCGCAGCACCAGAGCCGCAAGCGCGAGCAGCACGCCCAAGCCGCCGAGAACGTCGGCGATACCGACGACCCCCGACACCGCCTCCGTGAGCACCGCGCTCGTCAGAAAAAAGGTGCCCACGAGCCATGCGAGGGCGCGCTGGCCGCTCAAACGAAACGCGAGCCAAGACAGCAAGGCGGCATTGGCAGCGTGCACCACGACGTTGATCCAATGATGCAGCCAGGGCGCTTCGCTGATCTGCCAGAGCGCTCGCCACACGAGATTCGGAATCGGGCGATACGAACCAATGCTGCGCTCGGGAGGCAGACCCCAGAAGTCGCGCTTCAGTGCTTCCCACCATGCCAGACCTTCGCCGTTGACGTAGGGATTGGCGAGCAGTGCCTCTTGCTCGTCGAAGATGTAGTTCGACGCCGGACTGCGCACGAACAGCAGTGCAGCCGCGATCAACGCGGGTGTGAACGCCGTCCAGAAGCGCGGATCGTTGTCGCGAAAGTACGCGCGCGTGAAGCCCACGGCGCGTGCCGGAAAGCCCAGCAACGCGCGGAGACGGCTCGTTCGCGCGTCCCCTCCGGCCAGTGCCGTCGGTGGCTCGGGCAGAGCCGGTTCTTGCGCTCCTTGGTCGGTCAAACGGTCCCCGCTGCGCGAGCCGCGCGACAGTCCGTCCGTTCGGTTACAACGAGTCTCGAGCGCTGACCAGTTCGGCGCGGATGAGCGCCAATTTTACGGCCACAATCACGCGACTTCGGCGGCCGACAGCTCGTTCGCGCTGCTGCCCGGCGGGGTGAGGGCGGGCCGCGGCGTGATGGCCGTGACTACGGAATGCAGCGCACTAATTGGGCGGGCCTCCATGAAGCGGACCGACACTTCGATGGGCGTGCCGTGCAACTGCGTGGACAACGTCCCGGCAATGCTGAAAAGCTCGTGCCGACCCGCTTCCGATATGCTGCTGGGTGCGACGAAAATGAGCCGCGGAGCGACGGCCCCGCGCATGGCCAGGATCATTGCGCGCGCAATTTGACAACGGCAGAGAAATACTTCGTCGTTGACGGTATCGCTGGCCACGATCACGCCCGCTTCTAAAGGACCGGATTTGGTCAAGCGCAGAGCGCGTCGTGTAGCGCGCAACGCCAGCTCCGCAGGCGTTTCGTCGTTCTGCTGAACCACGGTGGCACGCGCGCAGGCTCCGACGACACCGTCATGCGTGGGCCCCGTGCCCTGCTCCGCCCCGCATTCGACAACGGCGAGGCAAGCGCCAGCATCCGTCTGCTTGTTCAGAAGATAGTTCATTGTGCCTCTAGACTGATACCTACAGAACGGCCCTTTGCTAGAAGCGTGCCTACACGCACCACTGCCAATTACCCTAGTTATCGTCGCACTTTCGGCGGCGCGTCCTGAGACACGGAGCAACACCGGGGCGAGCGGGTGCACAATCACGCGCAATCGAGCGGGGAGGCCGTGCGAGCAGCCGATCTGCTCAGCGGCTCAGGAACCCAGCGCAAGTTCCCGGCATATGCACCAAATTGCCCCAATGCGACGTTTTGACCGTGGCGCAACCGGCTCAATTGGCCGGGCCACAGTACTTACTGACGGCCGCGAGCAGGGTCTCCAGCGCCACAGGCTTGCGTAGAAATCCAGAAACGCCGGAGGTCGCATCGGCCAGCTCGCCGTATGCCGAGACGATGAGCACCGGAATATCGTCGGACTTCGAGTCGCTGCGCATGACCTCGAGAAACTCTGGCCCGCTCATCACCGGCATCATCAAATCGAGCAAAATCAAGGCGGGACGCTGGCGCTCGAGCTCGTCCAATGCCTCGCGCCCGTTCTTCGCCGTGGTGACGCGGTAGCCTGCCCGTTCGAGCAAGCTCTGGTAGCACTCACGGATGTCGACGTCGTCTTCAACTACTAATATCGGGGCTCCGCTCATTGCGTGGCCTTGGAAAACGGTAATAAAAAAGGAACAGCCTTAGACAAGGTACAACCCGTAGCGGGGCGCGACTTGCAAAATCGGCGCCGCTGATAGAAAAACCGCAGCCTGTGTCAGAGTCCCCGGTGCTACGCGCGCGTGCGATGCCGCCTCGGCCGGCTCTGCTAGCCGCCCTGGGGCCGGGAGTCATCTGGCTCGCCTTGGCGCAAGGCTCCGGCGAGCTGATCTGGTGGCCGTACATCGTCGCCAAGTACGGCCTCGGCTTCTTGTTCCTGCTCGTTCCCGCCTGCTTGTTGCAGTGGCCGCTGAACGTTGAAATCGGTCGCTACACGGTACTCACCGGCGAAACCGTGTGGCAGGGATTCGTCCGCCTGAATCGCGTGTTCGCGCTCGGCCTTTGGCTG
>DATHEN010001225.1:0-2171 GCA_035318565.1 Polyangiaceae bacterium | reverse complement strand
TCGCCCACGATCTGATCGCCTTGGGCGACGACCGCTCCGACGTGAGGGTTCGGTGAAGGATCTCCGTTGCGCGCCAGCTCGAGCGCGCGGGACATCATCTTGCTGTCGATGTCCGGCACCGCGCCAACCTATCGCCACTTGAGGAAAACGTCATCATGTTCCAGTGTTTCGCCCACCGCTCCGCCGCGCGTGCAGCCGGGGCGATCAGGCTTCGTCGTCGGCTTTGTGCGTGGGCTGAGAGACCAGCTTGCCCATTTCGCGCATGAATTCGTCGATGTCCCGGAAGGACTTGTAAACGCTGGCAAAGCGCACGTACGCCACCTCGTCCAGTGCCTTCAGGCGCTCCATGACCCGCTCGCCGATCAAAAGCGAGGTCACTTCCTTTTCGCCGATTTCGGAAAGTTCCCTTTCCAGGGCCTCGGCGTGCTCTTCGATCGTTTCGGGCGTGACCGGCCGTTTGTTGCAGGCGATGCGAAAGCTACGCACGACTTTCTTGCGATCGAATGCCTCGCGCTGACCGTCCTTTTTCACTACCGCGGGTAACGCGAGCTCCACTCGCTCGTAGGTGGTGAAGCGCCGGGTGCAGCCGTCGCATTCGCGCCTGCGCCAGATGACGCTCCCTCCCGACGCCAGACGTGAGTCGATCACACGACTGTCGGTTTCACGGCAGTAGGGACACAGCATGATGCGGCGGGTTTCGCCGGGCGGCCGCGCAGCTAACCTTCGAATGCGGATAGAACCAACGAGGCGTTGGTTCCACCGAATCCGAACGAGTTGCTCATCGCGTGCGTGATGCGCCGCTCACGAGCCTTGTTTGCCACGAAGTCGAGCTTGCACTCGGAATCCTGGTCTTCGAGGTTGATGGTGGGCGGCACCATGCCGGTCTGAATTGCCTTGGCGCAGACAGCAGCCTCTACCGCGCCCGCAGCGCCGAGCAAGTGACCCATCATCGACTTGGTGGAGCTCACCCAGAGCTTCAGATCGCGCGCGTGCGCGCCGAAGGTGATGCCGATGGCTTTGGACTCCTCGATGTCACCGGCCGGGGTCGAAGTCCCGTGGGCGTTGATGTACTGCACCGCCTCGGGCGCGAGCCGCGCGTCCTTCAGCGCCCGCTTCATGGCGCGCACTGCGCCCAGGCCGTCGGGCGCCGGTTTGGTGATGTGAAACGCGTCGCTGGTGGCAGCGTAGCCCTTGATCTCGGCGAGGATGGTCGCTCCACGCCGGCGCGCGCGGGTGAGGGATTCGAGCACTAGCGTCCCGGCGCCTTCTCCGCACAGAAAGCCATCTCGCCCGCGGTCCCAGGGGCGGCTGGCGGCGTGCGGCGCGTCGTTGCGCCGGCTGAGCGCGAACATCGCGCTGAAGCCGGAGATGCCGATCGCAGTGATGGTTGCTTCCGCCCCGCCGGCGACCATCACCTCTGCCTGACCGTGCTGAATCCAGCGAAACGCTTCGCCCAGGGCGTGTGCGCTCGAGGAGCACGCGCTCGTGTGCGAAAGCGTGGGGCCGCGTAGGTCGTGAGCGATCGAGACCTGTCCGGCGGCCATGTTCGCGATCAGCGAAGGGATCAGATACGGGCTGACCTTGCTCGGCCCTTTGCGGTCCAAGATCAAGGTGACCCGCTCGAGGTTCTCCAGTCCTCCGAGGCCGACGCCGATGAACACGCCAGCGTCTTCACGCTCTTCGTCGCTGAGCTCGAGGTTCGCCTGCTCCAGTGCCATCTTGGTTGCGCCCATGGCAAAGGTGATGAAGCGGCAGACCTCTTTGATCTTCTTTCTCTCCATGTAGAGCGCGGGATCGAAGTTTTTGACTTCGGCCGCGATCCGCGTCGGATACTCGTCCGTCGTTTCGAATAGCGTGATGGGCCCCGCTCCGCTCTCGCCCTTGAGCAAGGACTGCCAGGTTTGCTCGGTTCCGACACCATTCGGGGTGACGAGACCAATACCGGTCACTACGACGCGTTCCATGTGTACCCGCTAGGTTCTAGTACCGTCGTTCGCGAACCGCGACCCTCCGCAGGTTCGGCCGGTTGGCCGCCTCTGCAAGGGAGGGACGCGGGGATGACGGCGTGCACGCGACGCTTCCTGCTCGCGAATGCAAGGCTCCGTCAGGCTGCGACGTGCTTTTCGATGTAATCGATGGCGTCCTGAACGGTGCGGATCTTCTCCGTATCT
>DATHEN010001224.1:0-6517 GCA_035318565.1 Polyangiaceae bacterium | reverse complement strand
GAGATTGTCCTCCTGGATGCGCTGAGCGGGCCAGATGAGTCCAAGGCCGTACTCTCCGAGGACGCCATCCGATTCGAGCAGTAACTCACGGAGCTCTGAGGGCAGCCGCACCGCAAGGGCACGCTCGGCGAACGCAAGCGTTTCCTGCGAGCAGGGCGGAAGAAACTCAGCCGACGCACAGCAGGAGAGGATTCGTTCGCGCCACATGGATCAGAGTTTATCCACCCGCTAAAGATGTCGCGTTTCCGCGGGTACGTTGAACCAGTCGTCGTCGCGTCCGTTCATGTAGCGCACCGGAGCTGCTACGAGCTCGGCTGGCGACAGATCGTCGAGCGTCGAGAGCGAGATGGATACGTAGTCGCCGCCGATCTGCTCGATATGACCGTACGTGTAGACCCGCACGCCGCAGTGCTTGCAGAACACGTGATGGTTGTCGCTGCCCTCGCGGAAGCCATACTCACCGGCGCTCTCCTTGCCGGAAAGTAGACGGAACGCGTCGGGCTTGATTCCGATCGTCCAACCGCGCACCTTCCAGCAGTAGCTGCAGTTGCACTTGCCGGTGCCCTCCGCGAGGTCGAGATCGGCCTCGAATCGGAGTTTTCCGCAATGACAGCTTCCTTTGTAGGTCTTTTGGGCCATCACGACTGGATGCCACGGTCGTGGGCGTTCGCCAAGCTGGGCCGGCCGGCCGCGGTATCGCGACGGAACGTGCGAGGCGCATCCCCTGCAAACACTGCGGAGTCGCGCGGAGTTTTCAGTGAGCGCGCAGAGCCCTTCCAGCGAGGAGCTTCATCCGCTAGCACCCGACTCCCCCGAGAATTTTCAGATGACCGAGTACGAGCCCGAGAACCGAGCAACGGACAATGCTTACGCACGACTGGAAGATGCCGTGCTCGACGAAGTTTTTCCGGATGTCGATCTGGCGCTGCGACGCGGACGGCACGTCGATCGGGACGATGGGCCTTGGTACGTGTTCCTGGTGGAGGCCGAAGCCCAGCTGGTGCCGTTTTATCAGCGCTTCGGCTGTGAGCTCGTGCACCGTACGGATGGGTATTACTTTTTGCTGCCGACCAGTGACCGCTTGGGGCGGCGGCATCTTTCGTTTGCCGAGATGCTCGTCGGGCAAGCGCTGACACTTTTGTACCTGGATCCGGCGACCGTGCAACAAGGCGGACGTGCTACGCGCGAGCAGCTGTTTGCGCAGCTCGCGAGCACCATGGGCAGCGAGGCGCTCGTGCGTTCGCTCAATCCGCAGCGCAAGCGTTACGACGAACGGGTGGCGGAAGAAACGGCGCGCAGCAAGCTGAACGAAGCCGTGCGGCGGCTGGCTGCGCTGGGCTTCGTGGAGCTCCTGGACGGCGATGCATTCCGCTTGCGGCCGGCGCTGATGCGTTTTGCAGAGCCGGTGCGCGGTACGGCCTCGCCCGATGAAGCGCTCGAGCGTCTGGTGCAAGCGGGTGAGGTCGTGTTCGCTCCGGTCTCGGACGAGGCGAACGATACGATCGAGTCGCTCGCGCCGGACGCGGAAACGGACGCGGACGCCGAGTTGGCCGAGGGTGAACCGTTCGCAGAGCTGGACGAAGCCGAACCGCCCGCGAACGACTCGCTCGACTCGCTCGACTCGCTCGAGGACGAAGACGACTCCCCTGCCCCGTGGGACGACTCTCTATGACTCGCACGCGGGCGGCCGCGCTCGCGCTCGTGAATTGGAAGGGCGTTTTTTACGAGCGCTATCTGCTCGATCGCCACGTGACCGCGCTCGAGGGCGCGAACGGCGCGGGCAAGACTACGGTGATGATCGCCGCGTACGTGGTGCTGTTACCGGACTTGTCGCGGCTGCGCTTCACGAATCTGGGAGAAAGCGCGGGGAGCTCCTCGGACAAGGGCATCTGGGGGCGGCTCGGTGAAGCAGAGCGCCCCTCGTACGCCGCGCTGGACTTGGTGCTCGCCAATGGCGAACGCTTGATCATGGGCGTGCACCTCGAGCGCAAGTCGGAACCGGCGCTGGAGGTGACTCCGTTCATCGTGACCGAGATCGGTGCAGACTATCGACTGCAGGATTTGCTTTTGTCGTCGGACGGTGAGTTCGATCAGGTGCCGGTGCTGAAGGAGCTGCGCGCCAACGCAAAGAGCTCGGGTGCCCGGCTCGAGGTATTCGCCTCGACCAAAGACTACTTCAGCGCGCTGTTCGAGCGCGGCGTAACGGCTCTGCGGCTCGGCAGCGATGAAGACCGCAACAAGCTGAACGAGATGCTGCGCACGAGCATGACGGGCGGCATTTCGCGCGCGCTGACCACGGAGCTGCGCTCGTTTCTGCTCAAGGAAGAGACGGGGCTCTCCGACACGCTGTCGCGCATGCGGGAGAATTTGGACGCTTGTCGCCGGACGCGCATCGAAGTGAGCGAGGCACGACGCCTCGAACACGAAATCCACGGCGTGTACGAGGCCGGACAGAGCATGTTCAGGGCGGCGCTGCATGCCACACGCCTCGCGCACGAGGAGTCCTGCGCCAGGGTTGCGACGCTGCGCGAAGAGTACGAGCGCGCGCTCGGCGAAGCGCGCGAGATCGAAGCCAACGCCGCGGGGCTCTTGGCGCGCAATGAAGCGATCGGCGCACGCACCGGCAGCCTAGAAGCCGCGGTTCGGGAAGCGCGCGCCCACATCGAACAGCTCGAACGCGCGCAGCTCACCGCGGCTCGTATCGCCCAGCTCGAAGCAGAGCTCGGGCGCGCAGACCTGCAATCGCAAGCGGCGAGTGGGCTGCAAAAGGCTGCAATCGAGCGGCGACGCGGCTGCCGGACCCGGCTCGAGCAGACGCGCGGCGACTACGATCGTGCCGCGCGCGGAGTCGCGGATTTGCAGGCTGGCCTCGAAGAGATGCACCGGCGCGCGCACACTCGCCGCAGCGCGCACGCGAAGTTGGCCCAGCTGCGAGCTTTGCTCGAGAAACCGGCGCTCGGCGCGGCGGAGCTCCCCAGCCTGCGCGAGCACGCCGCCGCTCGCCTGGCCGAGCTGGACCGAGAGCGCGCACGCCTGGACCGCGAGGCGAAAGCCGCAGAAGCGGTTCGGGCAGACCATCAACGGGCCAAGGCGGCGCTCGCTGAGCTGGGCGCAGACACCACGCTGCCGAATCTGTATGAGCTCGGCCGGCAAGAGCTGTCGCGCCTGACGGAGCAGCAAGCGCGCCTCGAGCACGCTACGGAGCTTGCGGCGGAGCTCGAGCGGGCGGAGCGCCTCGCGCCACGTCAGGCATTCGTACGCGAGCGAGCGCTGGCCGCTGGAATCGATCTCGATACACTGCCGGTCGCCCCGGTCGTGGAGCGCAGGCTGCGCGAGCTGGAAGGGGCCGCCAGAGAAACCGAGGATGGCGCGCGCGCGGCTCAATCCAGCGCGGATTCCCAGGCGCGTGCGGCGACGCTGGCCGCCGCGCGCCTGCGAGAGCTCGAGCTGGTAACGGCACGCTGGCAGAGCTTCCACTCCAAGCTGCAGAAGCTCGAGCGAGCGTATGGCTCGGCTTGCGACTCGGAAGGCGCACTGGAGGCGCTGCGCGAAAGACTCCGCCGTGAGCGCGAGCAGCTCCGCGTGGCGAGCGCCAGTCGAGTCGAGCAGCGCGACGCGCTCTTGCGCGAGCTTTCTTCACTCGAAATCGGGACGCGCGCGCTTCACCCCGACTTGCTGCGACTCTCGGACGAGCTCGATGCGGAGCTCCTGGTCGAACGCTTCGAGGACATCGATCCGGCTGACGCCGCGCGGGTGGAGGCCGAGCTCGGGCCGTTCGTGCAGGCGCTGGTCGTGAGCGATCCGGAGGCCGCTGCGCGCGCCGTCGCGGGCCGCGCTCGCGAGCTGCCGAGCGTGTGGCTCGTCGAGCGCACCTGGGATCGAGGCAGCGCGCCGGTAGAGGTAGAAACGCTGGGCGACGGCGGCGACGTGATCGTCAGCGAGCCGCAGGGCGTGCGCGTCACTCGTCTTTCGAAGCAGCCGGCGCTCGGACGCGCGGCCCGCCAGCGCCGCATCGAAGAGCTCACCCGCGACACGAAACACAGAGAGCTCGAGCTCGAGCGCCTCGCCGCACAGAGCGGACAGATCGACGGCGCGCTGCTCGAAGTCGAGCGAACCTGGAGCGACCGATCGCTCTTCGAGCAGACCGACCCAAGCGCCGACCGCGAAGCGGTTCAAACCGAGCTCGAGCACAGCGTGCTCGCCGAGCGCGAGCAGCGTGAGAGGGCGCTGGCGCTGACCGGCGAGAGCCAAGGCGCGCGCGCACACGCCGAAACGCTGCGTTCGCTCCTGGCCGAGGCATACCTGCTCGACGCACCGGACTACGCGGCTCGGCACGCGGAGCTCGTGCAGAGGCAGAAGCAGCTCGAGGCGGCGCGCGTGACGCTGGCGCAGGTGGAAACGCCGCGACGCATTTTGTCTCAGCTGCTGGAAAGCTTACGCAACGCAGTTCCCGGCGCCGGCGCGGAGCAGGCTCTCGAGCTCGCGCAGACGCCTCTGGAGCTCGAGCGCGACCGCTGGTTTTCGGCGCAGCAGCAGCTGAGCGAGCTGACCACGCTCGAACACGCCCTGTTCGAGGCGGACGTCGAAACGACGGCGTCCGAGCAAACTGCGCTCTTGCCTTCGCTCGACGATCAGCTCGCCGAGCTAGGGCGCGCCGTCGAGGCAGCCGACGCAGCGCTGGCCGAGGCCGAAACGGAGTGGGAGCAGAAGACGCTGTCGTTCCAGGAAGCCGAAGCAGCGCGCATCGCCATCCTGGCTCAGCGGGATCGCAGCGCGCAGGAGCTCGCCGCGCTCGCCGTCCAGGACCCATCGGAAGCGGCGCAGCAACGCGCTGTTCAGGCGCTGGCCGAAGCCGAGCGCGAGCTTCACGCAATCGCTCGCGAGCAGCGCAGCGCGGAATCGGGAGTGGCCGTCGAAAAGGAACGCGCCGTTCACAAACGCAGCACTCTGTCGGAGATCGAGCGACGGCTGCGCGCCGAGGAAGAGCGCGCGCTGCCGGCTCGGGTCGAATGGGAAGGCCTGTGTGAGGCCGCACGCCGAGAGCGCGTGCTGCAGACGGCGTTCGCGGAGCCGCGAGCCGCGCACGGCGAACCCAGCAGCGTGGAGGCTCGGGCCGAGGGACAGAGCCGGCTCGACGTACTGTGCGACCGTTTGCGGGCTGCTCGCGCAGACGACGTGGTCCACGCAATTCACGATTCGAAAGACGCCTCGGGCGACAAGTACCTGGCCGCATGGCTGCGCGCTCGCGACTGGCTCAAGCGGCGTTTGCCGGCCCAAGTGGCGGAGGAAGCGGAGCCGCTCGAAGCGCTCGACCGTTTGCGCTCCCATCTCGCCAATTTGGAGCAACGTTTGACTCGTCAGGAGTCGGACCTGCGCGGCACGTCGGAGGACGTCGCGCGCAGCATCGACGTGCAGGTGCGCCGGGCGCGCACTCAGGTGCGGCGCCTGAACCAACACCTGACCGAGGTCTCGTTCGGCAGCATCCGCGGCATTCGCGTGCAAATGGGTCGCATCGAGCGCATGGACCAGGTGCTGAACGCGTTCCGCGAGGGCACGGCGCAAGAACTGCTGTTCAACGCGGCTCTGCCCATCGAAGAAGCGCTCGACGAGATCTTCCGGCGCTACGGCGGGGGCAAGAGCGGCGGCCAACGCTTGCTCGATTACCGCGAGTACATCGAGCTCCGTGTCGAGGTCCAGCGGCAGGCGAGCAGCGAGTGGGAGCTCGCCAACCCCAGCCGTCTCTCTACGGGTGAGGCCATCGGCGTCGGAGCAGCGCTGATGATGGTGGTTTTGACGGAGTGGGAACGCGACGCCAAGTTTCTCAGGCCGAAGGCCGTGGGCGGGTCGCTGCGTTTCCTGTTTCTCGACGAAGCCAATCGCCTTTCGCAGGACAATTTGGGCGTGCTGTTCGAGCTCTGCCAGAACCTGGAGCTCCAGCTCCTGATCGCCGCACCGGAAGTGGCGCGCGCTACGGGCAACACCACTTACCGGCTGGTCCGAGTGCTCGGCGACGATGGCCGCGAAGCCGTGCTGGTGAGTGGCCGGCGCACGCTGCCGCCCGATACGTCGAGTGTGGACGAACCGGTCCCGCCCCCCGAAGCCGCGGTTCCCGAGGAGCGCGGCGAGGCCCAAGGACAGCTCTTCAACGTTTGAGGCACGCGCGGCTCCGCTGTCTGGAGCGAACCATCCGCAAAGCGTGGATCATCCAGGCGACCACGATGCTCAGCGCGCCGGCCCTGGAACCGTGTCCGTGAGCTCCCCTCACGGCGCAGCCCGACTCCTTCACGTCGACGGTAAAGTCGCTCTCGGGCAAGCACGCCGGCGCTGAACGCCCCGAGCCGCTCAACGTCTGCACCTCGGCGGTGAAGCACGGACGATATGCTCGCTTCGACGAGGGCAAGAAAACGCTCAGCGTGCCGTCCCCGTGGTCGCTCGAGACTGCGCCCAATTCGCCCGGCCCGACGAGCGGAGTCTCATAGTCGCCACTCGAGTCGAACCAGGGAAGCACGCCGTATCC
>DATHEN010001223.1:0-4361 GCA_035318565.1 Polyangiaceae bacterium | reverse complement strand
GGTCACGCCACGCTATTCGACACGGTCGTCGCGAGCGGCGAGCCCGATGGACCTAGACGGCTGAAACCGCACCCCGACGGCTACCTGGCCGCCGCTCAGCGCCTCGGGGTCCCCGCCGAGCGCTGCCTCGTGATCGGCGATCGTCAAGATGCCGACGGCGCCGCCGCAACAGCCGCCGGCATGCAGTTTCGCTGGGTGCGGTAGCACCGAGGCTGCCTCTTTTGTTACTGACTTACGACGACCCGGAATGGAATTCCGGGCTGTCGTACTATGGCGCTCGGCTCACTGGCTCGCGGCGCCGGCCTGCAGGTAGGTCTTGCCCTTGTAGGTGTACGCCAAAGCGGCGAACGCCAGGGCCGCAGCTGCCATGAGCGCGGTGAAGACCCAGAAGAATTCGCTCTGGCTGAGGATCGTCTGCAGCGGCGATAGAAAGGCGACCAGCACGTTCCCGAACGTCACGCCGAGCAGCCAGAAGCCCATGATCGTGGACTTCATGCGGCGCGGCGCCTGCGTGTACGCGAACTCGAGCCCCGTGATCGAGACCAACACTTCCGCGGTCGTCATCAACCAGTATTGCGGTACCTGCCAGCCGGCGTGCACCCGCTCGGCGTGAGTCGCCAGATCTTCGATCCGCGCCTGCAGCAGCGCGGCGATGGCGAAGGCGACCGCAGCTAGAAACATGCCGGCCGTCATGCGCAAGAGCGGCTTGATGACGATGCCGCGTTTCTCGAGCGGGCGATAAACCGCCCAGTTCATGAGCGGGATGATCATCATGACCATCAGCGGATTGAGCGCCTGCAGCTGAGCCGCCTTGAGCTCGAGCTGCAGCCATTCACCGCGCAGAACGTCCAAGCTCACGACCACAGCCAGAGCTGCGGCGAGCACGCCGAACAGTGCACGCTGCAGGCTGCGCGAAAACTCGCGATTCATGACCCAAATGATCAGACGCGTACCCCCGAACAAAGCCAAAACGATGCTGGCAACCAGCACGTAGCGCCCGCTCCAAAGCGGCACCGACAAGTTGCGGTCGAGCTGCTTCGCTTGATCCACCCAAGTGGAGGCGTGTTGATCGAACAGCGCCCAGAAGACGCTGGTCATCGAGAACACGACCAAGATCTTGAACACCGCCGGAGGCCCTTCGGCGGCCTCTTCCCCGAACTTTCGCCGGGCCGGTTCGAAGAACCCGCTGCCCGGCGGACGCTGCTTGCGCTCGCGCCACGAATACACCAGCACAGCCAGCAGCCCATCGTCCGCGAGCTTTTTTTGGCGCAGCGCAAACAGGCTCAGACCCGCGGCAGCCAAAGCGAACGCGAACGCGAAGTACGGCCACGAGTGGCGCGCCAGGTGCGCGAGGTACCGCGTTACGTAATCCCAGTAGAAGGCCGCTGCGCTCATGCCCTCGGCGCGCGCCGGCTTGAACGCATCGCCAAACACGAACACGGCTGCGATCACCGCCACCACCGGCGCGAACAGCAGACTCGAGGAAATGAAATCGAGCAAACCGAGCCTGCCACCGGGCTTCGGCTCGATGCGCGTGAAGCGGTGGCGGCCGAGCCAGAAGATGAACGCGGCGATGCCCATCATGATCCCGGGCACACCGAACGCCAGCTCCGGACCAAACTCCGCGTACAGGTAAGGCGTGATGAGCGTCGAGAAGAACGAGCCGAAATTGATGATGAAGTAGAAGATTTGGTAGACCTTGGTGACCAGCTGCGCGTTCTCGGCGCTGAACTGATCGCCGACGTTCGCGGATACGCACGGCTTGATCCCGCCGGTGCCGAGCGCCACCAAGCTGAGCCCGAGATACATGCCCTGTTCGGCTGCGGCGTAGTCGCCCGCTACGGCCAGACGTCCCGCAATCGCCAGCACGGCGTGACCCGCGCAGTACAGGACCGACACCCCCAGAATGACGGCGTACTTGCCCAACCAGCGGTCCGCGAGCACGGCGCCGATCATGGGGAACGCGTACACTCCGGCCATGAACAGGTGCGTCACGGACGTGGCCCGCGCTTTGGCTGCCGCCGTTACCTCCGGCGGCAACGCTGTTTCGGCGACGAAGCTCGTGTAGAGCGCGGTCAGATAGATGTACAGGATGGCGCGCATCCCGTAGTAGCTGAAGCGCTCGGCGCCCTCGTTCCCGACGATGAAGGGAATACCGGGGGGAAAGCGTTCAGAGCGCGGCACGGCCGCAGGGTTCGTCCAAGCTTCGGTCACGGCACCTCAGGCGGCACAGCCGGAGAGTTTCGGAGACCAGGCGGTAGCACGGTTTCGCCCCCCACGCTTCGAGACGTACAGCGCTTCATCCGTGGCCTTGAACAACGTGTCCCAGGTTTGTCCGGCGCCCGGGAACGTCGCGACGCCGAGCGAGCAAGTCACGCGCAGCGCGCTGCCCTCCACCTTGAAACTGCTGGCTTCGAGCTCGGACCGAATGCGTTCGGCGAGCTGCAGCGCGCCGCGTTCGTCCGTTTCTTCGCACACCACCACGAACTCCTCGCCGCCGAAGCGTCCGACCACGTCGGTGTCGCGCTTCACCTTGCGGAGCACGTCGGCAAATCCTCGAATCACCACGTCTCCTACGTCATGGCCGTGTGTGTCGTTCACTTTCTTGAAGTGATCGATGTCGCAGACCAGCACGCTGAGCGGTTTTCGGAAACGGCTCGCGCTCTTGATTTTTTGTACGGCGACGTCACCGAGCGATCGCTTGTTCAAGAGCCCGGTCAGGCCGTCCGTGGTCGCCAGCTCCTCGAGCCGCTTGAGCATGCGGGCGTTCGCGAGCGATACCGCAATGTGGCTGGCCAGGACTTCCAGGGTCGGACGCACGGCATCGCCGAACGCCGCGCGTCGCTCGGAACCGAGCACCAGGGTACCGAGAGCGCGATCGTGCACCAGGAGCGGCAGCACCAGCAGCGACGGCATGGACGGCGGGGTCAAACGCCGTGTGAACACCACCTGCCGCTCGCGGTCGTAGTCCCCGCGGTAAGGCAGCGGGTGGCGGTTGGCGACGACCATGGAAACCAGGCCGGAGTTGTGGCGAAAGCGCTGTCCGAGCAGGCCCTCCACGTTGCTGCCACTGACCGCACAGATCTCGTGTTCGGCGAGGCCGCGATCGAACAAGGTGAACGCCGCGAAGTCGAAGGCAGCAAACTCGCGCGCGCTGCTGACCGCGGCATCGATGACCCCAGCCTCCGTGGTAGCCGCAGCCAAGAGCTCGGCTGCACGGTACAGCTTGCCCTGCTCGCTCTTGGCGCGTTCGAGCTGCACGAAGAGCCGCTCGTTCTCGATGGCGCGCAGGATGAAACGCGTCGCGCCCGCCAAGAGCTCCTGCTCACCGGCGCTGAACGCTTCAGGTGCTTCACGATCGACCACCAGCACGCCACGCGGTTGGCCGTGCTCCAACGCGGGAATGGCACATACCGCGCCGATGGCCGGCTTCCTCGCGTAATACGTCACGTGTTGACCGGCCTTGGCGCCGCACAGGCTGACGGGCGCGCCCTGACTGAGCACCGCACCGAAGATGCTGTCCTGCGCGCGGAACGGGCCCGGATTGATGGCATCGTGATCGGTCGACAGCTCCTGTACGTGCAGCTTGGTCCGAGTGCTGTCCAAGCCGAGCAGCACGGCAGTTCGCAGGCCGAGCGATCGGCGCAGCAAGCCGAGCGCAAACTGAAGCGCGTGGTGAATCTCGTCCACGCCGGAGCGCAGCAGGCGCGCTTCGTCGTCCTTGGGTGCCATCACACGCCGGTCGCCGGTGGTGGTGAGGCTCGGGCTGCTGGGCGCTCCCAGCAACCGATAAGAGCGCGCCGCTTCCTTCATGCGTTCAATCTCGCTCTCGATGCGCAGCCGCGACAGCTTGCGCACCCGCGCGATCTCGGCGCGGAACACCGACATGTTCAGGACGGTGAACAGCGTCAGCAGCACGGAGTGAGCATACAGATCGAGCGAGCCATCGACGCCGAACGCCCAGCGCACGACCGCCGCTTCCAGTACGACCGCGAAGGCCAGCGTCGCGAAGGCGACGATCGGCTCCGAGAAAGCCGCCGCCAGCATCATCAGCGCGTACACACCGGAGTAGAACGGACCTTGCAGGCCGCCCGGAGCGCGCAGCACGAGCGCGTAGGCGAGTACGACCAGGTGCGTGAACAGCTCCAGATCCAAGCGGCGGACGTTCGCTTGAAAAAGGCCGCGCCAGCGCCGCAGCAGGCGCACCGTGGTGGATGCGAGCAGCACACCGGCCGCCAGCAGGCTCAAAAAGGGCGCCGGCGCCCCGGCTGCCCAGTACACCAGATAGATGCCGAGCCCGAAGCTCAGCACCAGGCCGGAAGCGCGGTTCAGCGCCTGCTGGATGGCGAGCGTAGCGCGGA
>DATHEN010001222.1:0-5594 GCA_035318565.1 Polyangiaceae bacterium | reverse complement strand
CTCCAGGCCGGCTTCGTTTTGTCCCCTCTGCACGTCGGGGACGAACGCTCTTCACGGCACTGCACCACGGCACTGCAACGGGAAACAAGAAGGCGCGAAGTCGGGAAGGTTTCGTCCTTACTCGGTGCCGATACGCCCGAGCTTCACTCAGTTCGGCTTCTTGGGTTGAACGTGGCCCGCCTTTGCTCGGCACTCAAACGACGCTGACTATCCACGGCGTTTGCGTGCCGATGAGCGACGCGCGAGAGCTAAACCCAAAAGCTCATCGATGCAACGCGACGCTTCTGCTTGTCACGCTTCCCGCCTCACCGCGTTTCTGTGAAACGTTCCAGCGCTAGTACAGAGAGCCTGAAACGCTCTACTCAGCCGAGGCTAATAGGACCTCGACATCTAGTCGAGGTCCGTCAGGAACAAAACCGACGCCGAGGCTAGGTTCGCGCGTTGCCGCGAATTTCTGCGGCCCTCACCCAGTGGGGCCGCGGAAATTCGCATGCACCATCAGCCGAGGCGTCAACGGACGCAGTTGCGGCCGGCGGCTTTGGCTGCGTAGAGCCGCGTGTCAGCGCGTTCGAAGAGGGCTTCGGCGCTTTCGCTCCCGCTCGGATCACGCTCTGCCACCCCCAGGCTGATCGTGACGGGGATGAGAACGTTGTCGAACGTGCACTGCGTTTGGGCGACGACCGACCGCATGCGCTCGGCCAGCGCTTGCGCTGCGGCGTAGGGGCTGCCCGGACACAAAACCGCAAACTCTTCGCCGCCGACGCGAGCGAAGAGCTCGTTCTGACTCATTTGAGCGGCCACCACGTACGCAACCTGGCGCAGCACCGCGTCGCCAGCGGTGTGGCCGTGCGTGTCGTTGATACCTTTGAAACGATCGAGGTCTATCAGGATCAGGCTGAGCGGCTGCGATTGTGCGCGCGAAGCCCAGTGCGCGTTCTTGAACGTTTCCTCGAAGTGACTCTTGTTGTGCACTCCCGTGAGACCGTCGAAGCGCATCAGGCGCTGGATTTCCTCGTGGTACGCGCCTTCGATATTGTTGCCGCCGATGTACTTGAGCAGCACCTTGCCGATCTGAAGGCGATCGGCGTCCTGTAGGACGTGCTCCGACACGCGTAGCTCGTTCACGTAGGTGCCGTTCGTGGAACCGAGATCGACCACGCGGTGACTCGAGTCGAGCCACTCGATGCGCGCGTGCTGGCGGCTCACGGAGTCCACGTCGAGCACCAGACCGCACGCTGAACCGCGGCCGATTTCGAGTGGCTGCTCACTCAGCAGCGTGCGGTAACCGAGACGAGTCCCGGCGATGACCACAAGAAAGGCTTGGCCGGGCAGGACACGGCGAATCGTATTTGCCTCACGGCTCACCGTAACTTCAACGGTGGTCTCGTGAATGTCGTGATCCGCGGCCAAAGAGCTATTCCGACATTAACATCGAACACGGGTGCAGGCCAGGTAAGCCCTCTACGAGCGAGGACTTTATGGCGACGCACTTCGGCCCACACAGCCTCACAAGTACGGCACCAGGCCCTACTAGATGAGGGGCGCGGAAATCCGCATGTGGCTAGATGTCGTAGTACAGGTGGAACTCTAGGGGCGTCGGATGCAAGCGCGACTGTTGCACTTCGCGTTCGCGTTTGTAGTCGAGCCACATCTCGATGGCGTCGCGCGTGAAGACGTCTCCCTTGAGCAGGAACTGATGATCGCGTTCGAGGGCATCCAGCGAATCCTCGAGTGACGCGGGCATGCGCGGCACGTCTTTCAGCTCCTCCGGCGAGAGCGAGTAGATGTCCTTGTCGAGCGGATCGCCGGGATCGATCTTGTTTTGAATGCCGTCGAGGCCCGCCATCATCATGGCCGGGAACGCTACGTACGGATTGCAGCTGGGATCGGGAAAGCGCACCTCGATGCGTCGCGACTTCGGCGAAGCGGAGTACGTGGAGATGCGAATCGCCGCGGAACGATTGCGGCTCGAGTAGGCGAGGTTCACCGGCGCTTCGAAGCCCGGTACCAGGCGCCGGTAGCTGTTCGTAGTCGGATTCGTGAGCGCGGCCAGAGCGCGCGCGTGCTTGAGCACGCCACCGATGTACCAGAGCGCGAGCTCACTCATGCCCGCATACCCATCGCCCGCAAAGAGCGGCTTACCGTCCTTCCAAAGCGACTGATGGCAGTGCATGCCGTTGCCGTTGTCGCCGTAGATGGGCTTGGGCATGAACGTTGCGGTCTTGCCGTTACGGTAAGCCACGTTCTTCACGATGTGCTTGAACCACATGAGCTTGTCCGCACAGCGCACCAGGCTGTCGTACTTCATGTCGATCTCGCCCTGCCCCGCGGTCGCCACCTCGTGGTGGCTGACCTCCACCTCGATGCCGACGGCTTTCATTTCGAGGCAAATCTCCGTGCGCAGGTCCATCAGCGTGTCGTTCGGCTGCGTCGGGAAGTAGCCCTCCTTGTGACGAATCTTGTGGCCCAGGTTCGGGCGTTCGTCCCGGCCGGTGTTCCAATCGGCCTCGATGGAGTCGACGCGGTAGTACGCTTCGTTGGTGCCGGCTTCGAAGCGCACGTCATCGAAGATGAAAAACTCCGCTTCCGGGCCGAAATAGACGGTGTCCGCGATGCCCGTGGACTTCAGGTACGCTTCGGCCTTGCGCGCGATGTGACGCGGATCACGCGAGTAGTTCTGACGCGTGATCGTGTCCTGAATCGTGCATTGCAGTGACAGCGTCGGGTGCTTGCAGAATGGATCCAGAACCGCGGTGTCTGGATCCGGCATGAGCAGCATGTCGCTCATGTTGATGGGTTGGAAGCCACGGATCGAAGAGCCGTCGAAGCCAAAACCCTCTTCGAAGCTCTCGATGGAAAGACGCTCGATTGGGACGCTGGTGTGCTGCCACTTTCCGGGAAGGTCGATGAACTTCAAGTCCACCATCACCGCCCCAGTCTTCTTGCCCAGCTCGATGACTTGCTTCGGATCCATGGCCCTCTACTTCCTCGCGAGCGCGGGCACCTCACGCGCTCGCGGCCGGCATGCTAGCACTACTCCCACAAGTCACCGCAGCGCCTGCCAGCGTCCCGAGAGCTGATGATGCCCCTGAATTCTTCGGGCCAATCGGACTCGCGTCGTTATCTTCCAGATAGGCAGCAGGCGCCGGCCCCGCCGGTTTTCCGGCTCGCGGCTACTTTTATGATCGTGATCTGCGCCTGCCAAAGACCGTCGGAGTAGTGCCAGCAACCTCAGATCGCTTCTTCACCCCTTTCGCCGGTGCGGATGCGAACGGCCTCGTCGATCGGGCCAACGAAGATCTTTCCGTCACCGATACGCCCGGTTTTGGCGCTCTTCTCGATGGCGTCGATGACCTGGTGCGTCAAATCGTCGGGCACTACGATCTCGAGCTTCACCTTCGGCACGAAGTCCACGACGTAAGCGGAGCCGCGGTACACTTCCTTCTTGCCACCGGTGCGGCCGAAACCCTTCACCTCCGTGACCGTCATGCCCTGAATTCCCACTTCCGAGAGGGCGTCCTTCACCTCATCCAACTTGAACGGTTTGATGATCGCCTCGACCTTCTTCATTTGTCTCTCCACTCTGGGGGTTACTCGCCCCGTACGATCCGGCTCCTCCCTTTCGAGATCTCGGAGCCGCACCAGCGGCGGTTAAAAGCAACTGCGCCCCGTTCTCAGCAGCGCAAAAGGGACGTAGCGGGCACCATGTTTCACCAATGTTTCGCAGGTAAGTCACTGCGAAAAGGCTGCGATTCATCAGCCTCGGAACTGGATTCCAGCGGCGATCGCTGACAGGGACGCGTGCCGCGCGCGGTTGATTTCAGGCGGGAGCAGGCGGCGGAAAGCTGGGATGGAAACTACCGGGCGGTTCGTCACCAAAGCACAAGCCGAGGTCTCGCCCGGTACGCAGCACGCTGCTGTCGAGCGACACGGTGCGCATGGCTCCCGTGGCTTCGTTCAAGGGCAAGAACTGCATTTCATCATTTTGCACCGCCACCATGCCGTTCTCACTATTGTCGTGCAGAAATTTGGTGGCTGCGCAGCCCATACGCAGCGCGAGCAAGCGATCGCTCATTACGGGGCTGCCGCCGCGCTGCAGATGGCCCAGAACGAGACTCCGTGTCTCCTTACCGGTGCGCGTCTGGATCCAATCGGCCACGAGCTCGGCGATGCCTCCGAGTTGCCCGTGCTCTTTGAATCGCCCCTTTCCTTCCTTGTAAATCATCTGCCCGCCTTCGGGACGCGCACCTTCGGCCACGACCACGATCGAAAAGTGCCGTCCGCGTGCTTCGCGACGCAGGATCTTTTCACACACGCGATCCATGTTGAAGGGGATCTCCGGGATCAAAATCACGTCGGCTCCGCCGGAGATGCCGGCATAAAGCGCGATCCAGCCCGCGTAGCGGCCCATCACTTCCACGACCATCACGCGCTCGTGCGATTGCGCGGTCGTGTGCACCTTGTCGAGCGCATCGGTCGCCGTAGCGACGGCGGTATCGAAACCGAAGGTCTTGTCCGTGCCATAAAGGTCGTTGTCGATCGTCTTGGGCACGGAAATCACACGCGGCAGACCCCGCGCGAGCAGCTCTTTGGCGAGCTTGATCGAGCCGTCCCCACCGATCGCCACCAGGGCTTCGAAGCCGAGCTCCTTGAAGCGTTCGATCAAACGCTCCGATACGTCGGTCGGCACGATTTCTCCGCGCGCGTTGGGCTGTGGATAGTTGAAGGGGTCGCCACGGTTGGTACTTCCCAGGATCGTGCCCCCCAGGTGGGTGATGCCGCGCACGGCATTGCGATCCAGGCGCACGATCCCACCGGGATCGTCTTCGATCAGGCCACGGTAGCCGTGACGAATGCCGTACACTTCCCAGCCCCGCCAATGCGAGCTCACCGCTACAGCGCGAATGACTGCGTTGAGTCCCGGAGCATCCCCTCCGCCGGTGTTGACAGCTATACGGCGCGCCATGATTGCCTATCCTTTCATACGCAGCGTTGCAGAGAGACAGCGAAGATCATGCAGAGCCCGGCAACCGGCGCCACGCCCGTGTTCCAAGCCAGCGGGCTGACGTCGCCGGCCGGCGAGCTGTGGATCAAGAACGACGGCTTCACGAGCCAGCTGTACGGAGGAAACAAGGCGCGCAAGCTCGAGCCGATCGTGGCGGACGCACGCGTCCGGGCGGCGCGCCGAATCGTCACACTGGGCGCTGCTGGCAGCCATCATGCACTGGCCACGGCCGTGTTCGCGCGAGCGAGCGGTATCGCTGCCGCCGCGGTGCTGTGTCCGCAGCCCGCCAGTGAGCACGCCCAGCAGACGCTGCGCGACTCCGTGAGCGCCGGCCTGCAAGTGCACGCCGCGGGCTCGGTCGCTGCCATGCCTTTCAAACTGATCACGATACTCCGCCCGGGCGACTACTTCATCCCGCCAGGCGGCTCGACTCCACTCGGCAGTCAGGGATACGCGCATGCCGCGCACGAGCTCAACGCGCAGATCAGACGGGGTGAGCTGCCCCAGCCGGACGTGATCGTGGTGGCGGTCGGGACTGGTGGAACGGCGGCGGGCCTTCTGGCTGGGATACTGCGCGAACGCATGGACA
>DATHEN010001221.1:0-7892 GCA_035318565.1 Polyangiaceae bacterium | reverse complement strand
CGTCGAGCACCAGCACGACGCTGCCCGAAGCTCGCGCAACGGCCGTGCGCGCCGACCACTCGAGCGCGGCGCTGGGCGAGAACTCGGAGCTTTTCGCGCGGCTGCCTCGCGGCGAGAACAGCGCCTGCAGCGCGGCTCGCGCCTGCGTACCCGAGACACCCTCGGCGCTGGCGAGCTCCGTATCGGACGACCCCGACAGGTTCACGATCATGCGCTTCAATGCGGAATAGCCGACGTGACAGAGCGGCGTCGGATCGGCTGTCACCACGGCGAGCGCGATATCGAGTCCACCGGCGGCGTCACAGAGCTCGCGCAAGACTCGAGTCTTGCCGACACCGGGTGGCCCGCACAGCGCCACGCAGGCACCGCTGTCCCGCACTACTTGCTCGATTGCCCAGTCGACTTCGGAGCTGCGTCCGACCAGCGGTAGCTCGAAAATCGCGGGCTCGAGCTCGATGCCCGCCGAGCTCTGGCGGCGGCTGAATGCTTCCTGGAATTCGACGACCGGCGGCGCCCGCCGTTCGGGAGAAACCGCCCGTGGTCGTGGCATCGAAGCACTCGCGAATCCAGCAGGCGGCAGAGAGCTGCGCGAGCGAGCCGAGTACATGCCTTGCGTGCCCTGGGCTTCGGCCGGAAGCGCGTGTTCGAGCGCCTCCGCGAAGCTCGCCGCGTCCAGAAAGCGCTCGGACGGCTCCACGCTCAGCGCGCGCATGCAGACGGCGGACAGCTCACGGGAGATTTGCCGTTCTGGTGCCGCCGTGCGCGGATCCGGTCGCGGTGCGGCTAGTTGCCGGACCATCGTCTCCACGCCCGAGCCCCCTTCGAAGGGCCGGCGGCCCGTCAGCGCCTCGAACAAAATCACGCCGAGCGAATAGAGATCGGCCGCGGGCCCGATGCCCTCACCGCGCACCTGCTCGGGCGCCATGTATTCGGGTGTACCGACGGCGCGACCGAATTCGGTCACGCGCTTGCGCTCCGCGCTCTGCGCGATGCCGAAGTCGATGACCTTGACGTGGTCTGCGCCGGCTCGAGTGGGCTGGAGCATGATGTTGTCGGGTTTCACGTCGCGGTGCGTGATGCCCTGGTGGTGCGCCTCACTGAGCGCAGCCAGCACCTGGCCCAAAATGCTGGCCATGCGCCGCAGCGCGAGCGGTTGCTTGCCGAGGAGGCCGGAGAGCCTCGGGCCCGTCACGAACTCCATCGCCAGGAACAACTGAGCGGCTTCGCCGGGAGCGGTCCAGCCGAAGTCGTACACGCTGACCACGTTCGGGTGATTGAGACGGCTCAGGATGCGTGCCTCATCCATGAAGCGCGCGACCGCTTCGTCGGATGCCAGCAGCGCGGGGTGGATCACCTTGAGCGCGATGACTCGCTCGAGCTGCTTTTGCAGGGCGCGGTAGACGCGACCGGCGCCCCCCGCGTCGATCAATTCCAACACCTCGTAGCGGTCCGCGATCAACTGTCCGAGGAGTGCGTCGCCAGCGCTGCTGACGCTGGAACGGGCGAGCTCGGCGCCACAACCGGGGCAGAAGGGCCCCGCAGCGGAGTCGCGTTGGCATTTTCTACAGGTTGGCATTACGCGCGTCCGGCTCGTCTCCCTCTTCGCCGACTCTCAAACGCACAATCTTAGACCAGATTAGGGGGTAGCTTCATTGTGGGCGTCGGGCACACACGCGCGGCGTCCGTGACCGGGACGGCGATCGACGCGGAAGCGTTCCGCGCCGCCGGCGCCTCCAGCGTAAGGCCGCGTTCAATTAAATTGAGCACTTATGCGGATTTGAGCGCTTCGCAGAAAAAAACTCAGTCGTGCTTGTCGAGGACGCGTGGTCAGCTCCGACGTCTCCAGGAACACGCCGCTGTGAGCGTGGTCGAAGGAGCCACCGAGATGAAATTCATGTTGATGATGAACGCACCGCGCGGGACGGGAGACTGGCAGATCTCGAACTGGAGCGAAGAGGACCTGCAGGCGCACATGGCCTTCATGGGCCGCTTCAACAAGGAGCTCGGTCGGGAAGGCGTGCTGGTCGGCTGCGAAGGGCTGGCGCCGCCGGGGCAGGCGCGGGTGGTGCGCGCGGGGACGGGCGGTAAACCGGAAGTGACGGACGGTCCGTTCGCGGAAGCCAAGGAGTTTCTCGCCGGCTATTGGATCGTCGACGTCGAAACACCACACCAGGCTCATGCCATCGCCGCGCGCGCTTCGGCGGCGCCTGGGCCGGGTGGCAAGCCATTGAACATGCCCATAGAAGTGCGCGAGGTGCTGAGCGGGTTACCTGTCGAGTGAGTGAGCCCGGTGGATCCGCGTTCCGGTGAGCACTTGCTGCGAGATCTGGCGCCGCAGGTGCTCGGTGCCGTCGTCCGTCGCTACGGCGACTTCTCCGCGGCCGAGGACGCAGTGCAGGAAGCGCTCCTGGCGGCAGCAACGCAATGGCCGGGGCGCGGCCTACCGGACAATCCGCGAGCCTGGCTGATTCAGGTCGCTGCGCGGCGCATGTCCGATCACGTGCGCGCGGAGATCGCCCGGCGGCGTCGCGAGACCTCGCTGGTAGTGCAAGAGCTCGCCGACGAGGAGCTCGTGCCGGCGCCGGACAGCGGACTCGAGCCGGAGCAAGACGATACGCTGCTGCTGCTCTTCATGTGCTGCCACGCGGCCTTGACCCAATCCACGGCTATCGCCCTCACACTGCGCGCGGTGGGCGGCTTGACGACCGCGGAAATTGCGCACGCCTTCATGGTGCCCGAGGCGACGATGGCGCAGCGAATCAGCCGCGCCAAGCAACTGGTCAAGAAGTCCGGCGTGCGCTTTCGAATGCCGAGCGAACGCGAACGCGCCACGCGCCTGGCTGCCGTTCTGCACGTGCTCTATCTCATCTTCAACGAGGGTTACGCCAGCAGCTCCGGAGCGGAGCTACAGCGGGTCGATCTCGCGCGCGAAGCGATCCGTCTGACGCGCGCCGTGCATCATCTATTGCCCGAGGACGGCGAGGTCGGGGGGCTGCTCGCGCTCATGCTGCTCACCGATGCACGGCACGCTGCTCGTACCGGGCCGAATGGCGAGCTGATTCCGCTCGACGAACAGGACAGGGCCCTGTGGGACCGCGCGGCCATCGCCGAAGGTGTCGCGATAGTCAGTGGCACGCTGTCGCGCGGGGCCATCGGTGCGTATCAGCTCCAGGCGGCGATCGCCGCCGTGCACGACGAGGCGGAGCGCGCAGCGGACACCGACTGGCCACAGATACTAGCGCTTTATGGCCTGCTCAAGCGCATGTCGGACAACCCGATGCTCACCTTGAATCACGCGATCGCCGCGGCCATGGTGCACGGTCCGGCAGCCGGCCTCGAGCTCTTGCGTGCTCTGGACGCCGACACGCGCCTCGCCGATCACTACCGCTTGGCCGCGGTACGCGCACATCTCTACGAAAAGGCGGGGGATCACGGCGCCGCGCTCACGTACTACCAGCGAGCGGCGAACCAAACCTCGAGTGTTCCGGAGCGGAACTATCTCCTGATGAAGGCGGCGCGGCTCGCGGCAGCTCGAGCGATCACGAAAGGGAAGTGAATCGGGCGAGCGCGGTTCGCCGCGAGCTCGAGGCTGATTCCGCCGAACCACGAGCAGGTTGCCCGTCTTGAACACCAAGTGAAACCAGCGTATTACCGCCATCCGATGCTGAATCCAGCAGGGTCGCTTCGCGAAATCGCGCCCGGCGTGTATGCGTACCTGCAGTCCGGCGGTTGGGGTTTGAGCAATGCGGGGCTCATCGTGGATGGCGGTCAGTCGCTCTTGATCGACAGCCTCTACGATGTTCCGCTGACTCGTCGCATGCTGCAAACGATGCGAGCGGTCGAGCCCGCGGCGGATCGCATCGACGCGCTCGTAAACACGCACGCCAACGGCGATCACTGCTGGGGTAATCAGGCCGTCGGCGCCGAGCGCATCATCAGCTCGCGCGCCACACTCGAGGAAATGCGTGAGCTGCCGCCTCGCTTGATGGCGACACTGGTGCGCGCGGCTCGGCTCACCGCGCGCACCGCTCCGGTCTCCAAGCGCTTGCTGCGGCTGCTCGGGCGTGTCGGGATCGCACACGCGGCGGCGTTCGCGGACGCGGCGGAGTTCGCGGTGTCGGCGTTCGGCTCGTTCGACTTCGATGGCGTGCGCCTGACGCTTCCCACTCAGACGTTCGAGGGGCGCATGACGCTGAACGTGGGGGACAAGGCGGTCGAGCTGATCGAGGTCGGCCCGGCTCACACCAAGGGCGACGTGATCGTGCACGTCCCACACGCACGTATCGCGTTCACCGGAGATATTCTGTTCATCGGAAGCCACCCGATCATCTGGGAGGGGCCGGTCCAAAATTGGATCGACGCCTGCGATCGTTTGTTGGCTCTAGATGTCGATGTGATCGTGCCCGGGCACGGTCCGATCACGGACAAGCGCGGAGTTCAGCGCACCAAAGACTATTGGCAGCGCATCGTGGAGGTTGCGCGGGACGGCGCCGCGAGCGGTGCAGCCGTCGAAGACCTCGCGCACCAGGTCCTCGCTTCCGGCTACGCGGAGTGGAGCGAGGCGAGCCGCGTGGTCGCGAACGTCGCAACCGTCGCTCGACAGTTGTCAGGGAACAGCCGCCACCCGCATCCCGTATTTGCGCTCGCCAGCATGGGCCGCTTCGAGCGAGAGCTAAAAAAACGTCAATGACTTCGGTCTGATGGGCGTTGTGGCTCAGGTCGACACGGGTGCCCGGAGGACGCATGTCGGGGCCGTCGTCGATGCGAGACCGCGCTCGAGGTAGATTCTTTGGATGCGTTCTTTGCGGCGAGCGCTCCATGACGCGCTGTGCACGGTGCTATTCGCGTCGCCAGCCGTTCCCATCGGTTGCGGCGGTTCGACGGGCATCGAGGACGACCCTGACTTCGTCCCCATTGCCTGCGAAGACGGCACGCAGCAATGGCTGCGTGACGTGCAGCCTGCCGAGTTCGTCGACTTCATGGAGCTCCGTACGTTGGCTTCAGGCGCAGTCAGCGAGTGGGCCACCCTGGCGAGCGAAGGCAGCAAATGTGAAGGCGCCAGCGATCCCACGGCGTGTCAGGCAACCTACGACGCCGTAGCCCCGGAAACGGGCTTCAGATTTTCTGGTTGCGGCTTGGATTGGCAATGCACGACGCAGCTCGGTACCACGCAAGGCGATAGCGTGACGTTTCTCACGTCCGCCGACGAGCTGCGTGCCTTCTTGGCTCCCATCGGCTCAGCGCAGGAAGCGCTGCTGTTGGTCGCGGCACAGGGCCTCGACATTCCGTGCGGGCGCGGCGGCACGCTGCCCGCGGCTGGGAGCTACCTGGTCCAAGCGTTTGCTCGAGTGGGTTGCGATGGGCGCGATCGCCACCTCATGCGCGTAGCGGCCGACGGCACGGTATCGCGCGTGCGCAAGACCACCGAGAAAAAAGCCGATCCGAATTGCCAGGTGGGCCGGCGGCCCGCGGGACTCGAGCCGGCGTGCGGCGAAACCGACACGGTCGGCGGCTACCTGGCCGCGGCCGCCAGTCTCGAGGCAGCATCGGTGTTCGCGTTCCTTCAACTGCGAGCGGAGCTCGCCGGGTTGGGCGCGCCCCGACATTTACAGCGAGCCGCGGAGCGAGCCGCGAGAGACGAAGTGCGTCACGCGCGCGTCGTGGCCGCGCTGGCGCGCGCGTTCGGTGCGAGCGTCGTGAAGCGGCGCATACACGAGAGTCCGCCGCGGGATCTGGAAGCGCTGGCGTGCGAAAACGCGGCCGAGGGCTGCGTTCGTGAAACGTTCGGGGCGCTGCAAGGTCACTTCCAGGCGCAGCGTGCGCGTCACGCCGCGGTGCGACGCACGTACGGTCGTATAGCGCTCGACGAAACGCGCCATGCCGAGCTGGCCTGGCAAGTTGCCGCCTGGAGCTCCGCGCAGCTGCCCGAGCGAGCGCGCCGGCGCGTAGCCGAAGCGCGGCGCAGCGCCATCGAGGTCCTTCGCGGCGAACTCGCGCAGGAGCCGGCTGATGACGTGCGCCGGTTGGCCGGCGTTCCGAGCGCTGCAGAGGCGCGCACGATGTTCGCGCGTTTGCGTCAGACGCTGTGGGCGTAGCAGCAGGATCGCTGCTCTCGGCGAATGGCAGGGCCCGGCTGCGGGTCTCGCGCTGCTCGAAGCACGCGGCGGCGCCCACACACGTAGAAAAAGCCCTGGTACAGCGCCGTCTCGGGGCCTGTTCCGAGTGACGGTTCGGCGGACGACTGTCCGGGCGCGGACGTTCGTTCGTCGTGAGCGCGCTCGACGATGTCAGGGGTTTTCTCGGGCGATCGCGTTGGCGCGTCCCTTGCTCATGGGGCGCACTGTCCGTTCGAATTGGAGATTCAAATGAAAACGCATCGCCTGAGTACTGGGTCCCTGCTGCTCGCCCTCTGTGTCGCCTCGGTAGGCTGCAACGACGCTGACTCGCCGAGCGACCAGAATGACGACCCGATCAGCCAGGAATCGATCGCGGAGGTCGAAGCATTGGCCGATGCCGCCATCGCTGCCGGCATCCCTGGTGTTTCGATTGCCGTGCTGAACGGTAAGCAGACGGTGCGCATCGCGCGCGGCGTGGCCGACAAAGAGACCTCGGAAGCGATGTCGCCCGAGCATCGCTTGCGCATGGCGAGCATCGCCAAGTCGCTGGTGGCGTCGGTGATCTTGCAGCTCGTCGACGAGGAAAAGCTCTCACTCGACGACAGCGTGGAGCACTGGCTGCCCGGCATGCTCCGCGAGAACGGCGATGCCACTATCGAGCAGCTGCTGCGGCTGGTGTCCGGCGTCTTCGACTTTGGTTCCGATCCGCGCCTGATGGCGCCGTACATGGAAGGCAACTTCGAGTACTCCTGGCGACCCGAGCAACTCGTGGCAATGGCGGCCGAGCACCCGGCTAACTTCCGTCCAGGTGAGCGCTTCGAATACTCGAACACGAATTACACCTTACTGGCGCTGATCATCGAGAAGATCACGGGTGACACGCTGGCGAATGTGGTTCGCGATCGAATCACGGACCCACTGGGCATGAGCGCGAGCACGATGGAGACGACGTCGCATCTGACCGAGCCGTACGCGCACGGCTACCTCGTGGGGCTCGCGGATACGCCGCTGGACGTGACCCGCATCAGCGCGAGCTCCGTGTTTGGCAATGGCAATCTGGTAGCTACCGCGCTCGACGTCGCGCGCTTCTATCGCGGCCTCGTGGCCGGAGACGTCGTGAGTCAGGCTCGGCTGCCGGCGATGTTCAGCGTGGACGCAAATGGGCCCGAGTCGCGCTACGCGATGGGTCTATATCGCTTCGGTGACCTGTTTCCGTGCGGCACGTTCATTGGTCACGACGGCATGACGCCGGGCTACGACGCCACGGGCTACGCGAGCCTCGACGGCAAGCGCGCTTTCTCCGTCGCGGTGACGTCCTCGAATCTCGCGGACAAGGCCGGCGATAAAGCCGCGCATGCGGCCTGGAGCAAGCTCAACATGGCCGTGAGCTGCATGTGACTCGCTACGGTGTGTCACATGTCTACGCCCGTGCCTCGCAACCGACGGCTCACGCAGGAAGCTGTGGCGATATGCGCCGAGCCGTCGGCTAGCGTGGCTTCGACTACGACTCATATTCGGAGCATCATGATGACGAATCGCAAGCGGGTCGGTGCAGTGCTGCTGCTTGGAGCGGGCGGCCTCATCTATTGGGGAACTACTACGAGCACACGGCCCGGCGAGGGATCGTCGCGTAACGGAGCTCTCGAAACCAACATCAGCGCGGCGAAAACGGCGGCTCCGGCTGCGGGCACGGACTGTCTCCGTTCAGGAGAATGTTTCGGTCCACGAATCGAGCGTGCGGCGATCACGGGGCTGAAGATCGAAGAGAATCCGCCT
>DATHEN010001220.1:0-2296 GCA_035318565.1 Polyangiaceae bacterium | reverse complement strand
AAACGCGGCTATCCGGCGTCTCTCAAACACCTCGCGTACGACACCCGGTTTCCGATCCGCGGGCTGCTCGTAGACAAGCAGCGCGGCCACGTGCTGAAGATGGACCGGCACAAGGTCGTTCACAAGGGCTACCACGGCCTGAAGCGACTCTCGCGCGACGAGCTCAGCGAGCTCTACCACCACAAGCGCATTCGCCCGCACACGCCGCGCTACCACTGGCTCGACACGCTGTTCGCGCTCAGCGAAGTGGCCGCCTACGCCGCCATCGTCGATGCGCTGGAAAAGCGTTCCGAGCCCATAGACTACGAGCGTCTGTTCGCGGACGTGCGCGCCAGCATCGACGAAGCGCACGCGGACGGCACCGTTTACCGCTACGTGACGCAGGACCTGAGCCGCTACGTCGAGCGCGATCCGGAGCTCGCGCGCACGCTGCACAAGCTGCGCTCGGCGGGCAAAAAGCTGTTCCTGCTCACCAACTCACCGTGGTCGTACACCGACCAGATGATGACCTACCTGCTCGGCGACGCGATGCACGAGTACCCCTCGTGGCGCCAGTACTTCGACGTGGTCATCACCAGCGCCATGAAACCGCTCTGGTTCAAAGAAGGGCGACCGCTCATGGAGCGCGACGGAGAGGTGAAGAAGGCGGTGCGTGGACCGCTCGAGCGCGGGCGCATCTACGAGGGCGGCAACCTGCTCGAGTTCGAAAGGCTCGTGGGGTTGCGCGGCTCGAGCGTGCTCTACGTGGGCGACCACATCTTCGGCGACATCCTGCGATCGAAGAAGGAATCCAGCTGGCGCACCGCAATGATCATCCAGGAGCTCGACGCCGAGATCGAAGCGCACGAGGCCTGCCAGATCGATCTGCAACGGCAGCGCTCGCTCGACGAAGCCCGCGATCGTCTCGAGGACGAGCTGCGCTTCCATCAACAGCGCTTCAAGGAGCTGTCACGCACCCCGGACACGAACGGCACGCCCAATCCCGAGAAGCGGCGCGTCAAACGCGCGCTCGAGCGCTTGCGCGGCGAGCTCAGGGCGATCGATCGCGAGCACACCGAGCTCGAGGAACGCATCGATCGGAGCTTTCATCCTTATTGGGGTTCGCTGCTCAAGGAACAAAACGAGATGAGCATGTTCGGCCTACAAGTCGAGCTCTACTCCGACATCTACACGCGCCGCGTGTCGTGCTTGCAGGCCTATTCACCTCAGCAGTTCTTCCGCTCGCCACACGATCTGATGCCACACGAGCTGTAAAGGCTGTACCGCCTCCGGATCGTGCCGGCCGTGCACGGCATGGACGGAGGCCGAGTGGTGCTAACCCCCCGCCACGGCATGCATTCCTGCCATAAAAATACGACCTGGATAGGCTGGTCGCGCGGATCTGTGCTACGCGATTGCACCCCAGACGCAAAGCACCCGCCCATCTCGAGTGTAAATGATCGTTCGTTGACGCGAGGGCGCGCGTCACGGTGAGAGGCCTTCGGAAATGAACCTGGTTGAGTGGCTCCAGAAGCTGATGACCAACTTCGGAGCTGGTTGGGTGATGTATCTGTTGATCGCGCTGAGCGTGATCTCCGTCGCCGTCATGCTGGAGCGCGGCTGGTTCTACTGGTCTCTTCGCGACGACATCGCAAAGCTCGCAAAGCAATTGCGGGAGCATCTACACGTGGGTGACCTCGACGGCGCCGTCAAGCGCATGGAAACCTCGCCCAGTGCCGAAGCCGCCGTGGTCGTTGCAGGCCTGCTGGAGGCGGACCGGGGCGCCAAGGCCGCAGGGGAAGCCATGCAAGGCGCCGCCGCTCTACAGCGCATGAAGCTCGAACGCCGTCTGGCGTTCCTCGGCACGCTGGGTAACAACGCGCCCTTCATCGGACTGCTCGGTACGGTCATCGGTGTCGTACAAGCGTTCGAAGCTCTGGGGCGCCAGGCGGAGAGCACGCAAGCTGCAGCGAGCGCGATGGCGCCGCAGGTAGTCATGACGGCCATCGCAGAAGCGCTGATCGCAACTGCAGTGGGTCTCGCCGTCGCGATTCCCGCCGTCGTCATGTACAACGTGTTCCAGCGTCACGCGCGCTCGATATTGGCCAACACGGAAGCACTGAGCCGTGTCCTACTGGCGCACCTCGTGGCCGAGCCGCCGACCATGGCGCGTACACCGCACGGCTACGCGGGACGAGGAGCCGAGGACTGAACGATGGCGGGCGGCACGAATGACGACGACGACGGCTTGATCTCTGGGATCAACGTCACACCGCTCGTGGACGTGACCTTGGTGCTGCTGATCATCTTCATGGTC
>DATHEN010001219.1:0-4840 GCA_035318565.1 Polyangiaceae bacterium | reverse complement strand
CGGTCGCCGCTCCGCCGGCACCGGACGGCGTGGCACGTCGTCGCGCGGGCGAGGACCTGATCAGTGAGCTCTTCGAAACGATGCACGAGCTGCACTTCATGCCCGATCTGATCTCGGGCGCGGAGTTCGTGCTCAAGGTGCTGCGCAAGGCTTTGCCGTGTGAGCTCACGCTGGTGCACGTCTTCGACATCAACACGCGGCAGTTCGTGGTGGTTCGCGCCAGCGGTCCGGGCAGTGAGAAAGTGCTCTTGCACCGCACGAGCGACAGTGATCCGCTGCTCTCCGTCGCGATGCGCAGCCGCCGTGCGCTGCGCGTGGACGCCGCCAACGGCGATCCGCGCTATGTGTCCGGACGTTGGGAGCTGGTGGCGGTGAAGCCCGCGAACGCCGTCTGCGGCGCCGTGCAGGAGCAGGGCCGCTACCTCGGCGCGATCGAGCTCGTGAATCCTCCGGGTGGCGGCGCATTCTACGACAGCGAGCTGAACGCGCTCGACTACATCTGCGGACAGTTTGCCAATTTCGTCGTCAGCCGCCCCATCATCATGGACGCGGACGTGGTGCTTTCGGCGCCGCGGGCCTGAGCCTTTCGAGCGTTTTTGCGCGGCGCGTCCAGGGCAGCCGGCCCCGGGCGGTGGTAACGTCGGGCCATGGATTCGAGCCGCCGCGAGCGCTGGCTCACTTTCTTGCTCCTGCCCGCGATCGTCGTGGCCGTGGTGATCCTCGTCAGCGTGATGTTCCGCTCGAGCTTTCAGCTCGAGAAGCTCCGTGAACAGTCGATCGTGGAGGCCACGCTGTTGCTCGCGAACGAGCGCGCGGACCGTCTGGACAAGCGCATCATCGAACAGGACAACGCGGCCCTGTCGCTGATCGATTTCACGGACCGCGAGCGCTTCGGCGCTCAGTGGCTCAGCGTCGCATCCCTGCAGACGCCGACCATCCTCGGCGTGCTGGTGATGGATCTGAGCTCACCGGCGCGAGACGTGGTCGCCGTGGCTTCACGCGCGCCCGCCTCCGAAGCGGAGCGTTTCCGGCGCCTGCTCGTCAACTCGATCTTCTACGACATGAAGATCGATCCGCCTCCGCGCGAGCAACTCCGCCACGTTCACAACACCTACCAGAACCAGAGCTACCTGGTGAGCCACTGGCAGCGCGAGTACCGCGGGCGCAGATATCTGATCGTTGCGTGGCACGACGTGGCGCGCATCGTCCACGATATCTTTCCGAAGCTCTATCCGGACGCCGAGCAGCAAAGCCGGGTCAACGTCGTGGATAGTGACGGACGTATCGTGTACGGGCCGCCTCTACGCGGCGGTCCGACGTTCGGTCGTCAGTTCGCGACGACGCTTTACAAGTGGCGCTTGAACGTGACCATGACGGCCGCCGAAGAGCTGGCCGCCGCCGTGGCGCGCCGCCGCGTGCTCGAGGTGGTTCTGGTCGGGCTTTCGGGTTTGGTGATCATCGCGGGTCTGGTCGTGGTGCTGGTGGCGGCGGCGCGCGAGCGCAAGTTGTCGAGCCTCAAGAGCGACTTCGTCGCCAACGTCTCCCACGAGCTCAAGACGCCGCTCTCGCTGGTGCGCATGTTCGGTGAGCTCTTGCAGAGCGGGCGGGTAGAAAGCGACGAGAAACGCCGCCAGTATCTGCAGATCATCGTGAGTGAGAGCGAGCGTCTCGGCGGGCTCATCGAAAACGTCCTCGACTTCGCGAAAGTGGAGCGCGGCAAGGCGGCTTACGATTTCACCGACAGCAGCGCCGCTGACGTGATCACTCGCGCCGTCGAAGCCTGCCGCCTGCGCGCCGATCGCGAGGGCGTCGAGCTGCGCCTGGAGCTCGCGCCGGATCTGCCGCGCGCTCTGCTCGATGAACGCGCCATCGAAATTGCGGTCATCAACCTGGTGGACAACGCGCTCAAGTACGCTCCTGATGGCCGGCGCGTCGCGATTTCCGCGCAGGCCGTGCCCCAGGGGATCGAAGTGCGGGTCACGGACGAGGGCGTCGGCATCGCCCCCGAAGATCGCAAGCGTATCTTCGAACGCTTCGTGCGCGGCAAGAGCGCGCTCGACAAGCAGGTGCGCGGCAGCGGCATCGGCTTGGCGTTGGTGAAGCACATCGCCGAAGCACACGGTGGCCGAGCCTGGGTCGAGCCGGCGCTGCCCCACGGCAGCAGCTTCGTCCTCACGTTGCGCGTGCCCTCCGTGCCCCGCAACGAGGGCGTGCGCGGAGATGAAAACGAAGAAGCTAGAGCGCCGGCCTAGCCGCTGGCGGCCAAGGGGCTGCTGCCCGGATCCCCCAAGTTCTACTCGCTCACTTCGCCGTCATCGCCGCCAGACTGCAGCTCGAGCAGTTCCTTGTCCGTCAGGTGTACGGCCGAGCGTGCCGCGGCGCCGGGCGGCGCAGAAGCCGGCTTGGTTGCAGGCGGCGGCGCAGCGCTGACCGGCGCCGGTTTTGCAGCTGGCGCGCCGTTCGGCGCGTCCTCTTCGAGCGCCGGGTCGTTCGCTGCGGTCGAGGGCGCTGGCTCGAGCGGCGCAAGCGCGGCCGGTAATGGAATCGCGTCGAGCTGGGCGTCATAGCGCCCGCGCGCGCCGGCGAACGGCGCTCGCTCATCGCTGGGCAGCACGCGCATGCCGTCGAGGTTCAAGCTCTCGGCGTCGAAGAAGCGGTCGTCCTTCTCGGCGCTGAAATGCAGGTGGGGTCCGGTGGATCGCCCGGTGGATCCGACGAAGCCGACGACTTGTTGGCGCTTCACCTTGTCGCCCACGCGCAGGCCCTCGACAAAGCGCGAGAGGTGAGCGTAACCCGTCGTGACACCGCCCGGATGCTCGACCTTGACCAGGTTGCCACTCGGGCCCGAGTAGCCGATGAAGGTGACCGTGCCGAAGGACGACGCCAACGCCGGAGTTCCAGTCGGCGCTCCGAAGTCCGTGCCGTTGTGCGGCATGGTCTTTTTCAGCACCGGGTGCATGCGCTTGGGGTTGAACTTCGAGGTGACCACGCCGTCTTTGACCGGCTTGCGCCAGCCACCTTCGTAGGGCGAGCGGCCTCCCGCGTCGAAGTAGCCGCGCGAGCGCGGCCCTTGAAAGTAGTAGATGCGCAGCGGTTTTCGTTCGCGGTCGCTGAACTTGATTTCGAGAGCTTCGATCCCCGCGTAACGCGAGAACTCACCGAGCACGGCCACTTCCTGGGCGACGACGCGCACCAGGTCGCCGCGTTCGAGCTCGTCGAGGCTGATATGTCCGTCCACGGCCTTGGCCAGCACCTTGCTCAATCCGGGATCGAAGCCGGCTTGCGTGGCGCTGCGTTCCACTCCGCCGGCATCCACGGCGAACGCTCCGCGCACCTGCGCCCGCTCGACCTTGAGGTCGAGCTTCTTGCCGACCAGGATGCCGCTTCCATCTTGGCGCGCCTGGTAAACTTCTTCCGCGTTGACGATGTACTCGAACGCCGTCAGCCGCTGGCTCGCGCGCTCGAGCAATGCCAGGAAGCGATCGGACTTGCCGCAGTTGTCGAGGTTCGTGAGGCCGCCGAGCACTTTGAGCACGCGGTAACTCTCCTTCGATGGCACCCCCGCCTCGTTCAGCGCCTTCAAGAACGGTTTCAGGCCAATCTGGCCTTCGATGATCCGAGACTCTGCCTGGGCGGTGGCGTCACGAATCCGCCAAGGCCCTGGAACCTTTTGGCGCGCTCGCGGACTCACGGGCGGCGCGACGGGCGCGGCTGGGGCGGCGCTCGCCGCGAGCTGGGCGCTCTCCACGGGCGCGCCGGCGGAGGCGATCTGCGGAGCGCGCTTGTCGAGGTGAATGCCGAGCGCGACGAGTGAGCTCACCGTGGCCAGGCCGAGCAGTGTGCCGAGCAAGGCCAACATATTCGGCGAGAGTTGCTGCAGCCGCGCCGGACGTCGATCGGCGTCCGACTCCCGGCCGGCAATCAGCTCGAGCTCCAGGTCGAGCGAGCTCACTGCCGGACGGGGTAAATCCTGAGCAGGCTCTTCGCTGGATGGGGCGGCTGCGCTGGGCTCTGCTTCGGGCGCGGGCGAGCTCGCGGCGGCTGGCGGCACGGGGCTCGGCCCGCGGCCGGCCTCTGCCGCGCGTGCCAACAAACGCTCGCGTACCGCCTGACCACGCGCGGGTCCTTCGTGTTTCGGGGTAGCGGCGCGCTCCTCCGCGAAAGCCGGATCGAGCTGGAGATCCGGCTCGGCTTCGCCATCTTCGCGAGCGGTTGGATCGATGACGCGCCCGACGTGGCGAGGGCCGGCCTCGGGTGAAGACGCCACGTCGGCGAGGTAGCAGTGGCGCGCGGATAGGGCAAGCGCACCCGAGACGCGGCCCCAGCCTTCAGCCCCAGCGCTGAGCGCAATATTTTGCGAGTCAGCCTCGAAAAAGAGCGATATCGGTTCGAGATCCCTCAGTTTCTAGACCTGTACCGGCTCCGGCAGTAGCCTCGGCGATCTGCACGCAGTCCGCCGGGCCTTCCCTGTGCCACACCCATCCACCACACTCTAGGCAATGGACGATCATCTCAAGCAGTTACTGCTCCTCGGACGAGAGCACTACCAGAAGCGCGAATTCGACAAAGCCGAGTATTTGCTGCGCCAGGTGGTCGCCAAGACGGATCGCTTCGCCGACGTGTACGACATGCTCGGCGTGATCGCGCACGGCCGGGGGGATTTCGCCTTGGCCGAGCGTCACTTCGAAAAGGCCGTGACGCTCAACCCGAACTACACCGAGGCGCAGCTGAACCTGATGGTCACCTACAATGACCTCGGCAAGTACGACGCCGCGCGCAAGATCTACACGACGATTCGCAGCCGCGGCGCGGCGGGAAGCGTGCCGGCCGATCCCTTCGC